>JAZBPS010000257.1:0-8483 GCA_036353375.1 Halieaceae bacterium
CCAATCAAACCCCAGCGCCTCGTGCCGGTGCTGAAACAGGAGCCAGGCACGATCCGCCAGCATCAGGGGAAACAGGAAGGCGGCATAGCCGACCAGGGAGAAGAAAACATCCGCCAGCCAGGCGCCGGCGGGGCCTCCCGCGTTGCTCACGTAATCGGCGCTCCCGGTGGCAGACCAGCCCGGATCGGCAGGCGTATAACTGAACAGCGCCAGCAGCAAGTAAAGGCATACCGCGGTGATCCCGATAAACGCGCCCTCACGCAGGCGCGGCCCGAGGAAGCTGCGGGCGCTTTCGACCGGTGCGGGCATGGAGCTGTCAGCAGGACTGTTGGCCAAGAGGGATACCTTCTGTGCTGGTGCTTGAGCGTATCTGATGCCGCCGGGGTCATCCTGTACCGCGCTCTGCAGCTGCACAGCCAGTGAATATTCGATGCGTTATTATGCTTATATTTATATTTTATTTCAAAAACTTAGCGCACCTTTATACTTTAATTTATCATATGCGCCGAAGAGATCTGGCTGGATTGTTAACTTGACAGCCAAAGCGCCCCACTGGTCAGCTGCCGTGCCTGGATTCAGCCATGGCGACTCGCACCGGGCCGGGCGAGCTATCACATAAGGACCGTTTATGAGCGATATTCAACACCACCGCCTGATCATCCTGGGATCCGGACCGGCAGGCTACACTGCCGCTGTTTATGCGGCCCGGGCGAACCTGAATCCAGTGGTTATCACCGGCATTCAGCAGGGCGGGCAGCTCACCACCACCACGGATGTGGACAACTGGCCCGGTGATGTGGAGGGGCTGCAAGGGCCCGACCTTATGCAACGTATGCTGGCCCACGCCGAGCGGTTTGACACCCGGGTAATCTTTGATCATATAGACAAGGTCGACCTGTCCAGCAGGCCTTTCCGGCTGGAGGGCAGCGCCGTTTACAGCTGCGATGCGCTGATTATCGCCACGGGCGCCTCGGCACAGTATCTCGGACTGCCCTCTGAGCAGGCCTTTATGGGCAAAGGGGTCAGCGCCTGCGCGACCTGCGACGGATTCTTTTACCGGGGCCAGAAAGTTGCCGTGATCGGCGGCGGCAATACGGCTGTCGAAGAGGCGCTGTACCTGTCCAACATCGCCGAGCACGTCACCCTGGTGCATCGCCGGGACGCGCTGCGGGCGGAAAAGATGTTGCAGGACAAGCTGTTCGCCCGGGAGCGCGAAGGCAAGGTGACCATTCTATGGAACCACGTACTGGATGAAATTACCGGCGATGACAGCGGTGTAACGGGAATGCGGCTTAAATCGACGGTGGACGGCAGCCTCAGCGACGTGGCCGTTGCGGGTGTTTTCATCGCCATCGGCCATAAGCCCAATACCGATATATTTTCCGGACAGCTGGATATGAAGGATGGTTACATCCGCATCCGTAGCGGCACCGAGGGTGATGCGACCGCCACCAGCGTGGATGGCGTGTTCGCCGCCGGTGATGTGGGCGACCACGTGTACCGTCAGGCGGTGACATCGGCGGGGTTTGGTTGCATGGCAGCCTTGGATGCCGAACGGTTTCTGGATAATCTCACCTGATCACCACTCGGAATTCTGCGCGCGCCGCGATGATCAACATAGAACACATCAGCCGTGACAGCCTCGAATTTCCGGATACGGGTCAGGCATTGACCTACCCGAATGGCCTGCTCGCGGTGGGGGGCGACCTGTCACTGGATCGTCTGCTCAACGCGTATCGCCGCGGCATCTTTCCCTGGTATGAAGACCCGCAGCCCATTCTCTGGTGGAGTCCCGACCCACGCTCAGTGCTATATCCCGACGAAATCCGCATATCGCGCAGCCTTACACGAACGCTGAGAAAAAATCGTTTTCGCGTTACTACCGATCGCGCCTTTCATCGCGTACTCGCCGGCTGTGCTGCACCCCGTGCCCGCGAGCGCGGCACCTGGATCACCAACAGTATGGCTCGCGCTTATATGGACCTGCACCGTCAGGGCTACGCCCACTCGGTGGAGGTATGGGATGAACAGAACCAGCTGCAGGGTGGGCTCTACGGTGTTGCCCTGGGACGCGTCTTTTTCGGGGAATCCATGTTCAGTCGCGTGAGCGACGCATCCAAGGTAGCCCTGCTGGCCCTGACCCGCGAAATCCCTCGCCGCGGCTTCAGCGTTATTGACTGCCAGGTCGAGAGCGAGCATCTGAACTCCATGGGGGCACGTAATATCCCAAGAGTGGACTTTGAGAAATTCCTTGCCCAAACTGCGGAAGAACATCCCCAGGGTCACTGGGATGTCGATGTAAGCGCTGGAGAATTGTTGTGACGTCTTCGCTGCGAGACCTGAAGGTCTACACGACCTACCCCCATAGCTGTAGCTACCTGCCGGAACAGGAGGCAACCACCCTGTTCGTGGATCCGCGGACCCCTATGTCCAGCGGCCTCTACAGCCAGCTCTCACTGCTGGGCTTCCGCCGTTCCGGATCTCACCTTTACCGCCCCAATTGCAGCAATTGCAACGCCTGCATCCCGGCGCGTGTTCCCACCTCACGGTTTGTGCCCAAACGTAACCAGCGCCGCTGCCTGAAGCGCAATGGCGACCTGCTGGTACAGGAACTCCCGGATATCAACAGCGATGAATGCTTCGATCTGTACAGGCGCTACATCGAGACCCGCCATCACGACGGCGATATGTACCCTCCGTCGCGGGACCAATATCAGTCGTTCCTGAGCGCAGAATGGGGCGTGACACGGTTTTACGGCATGTTCGACGGTGAGCGACTGGTGGGTGTTGCCGTGGCCGACCTACTGGATGACGGCTTGTCGGCAATCTACACCTTCTACGATCCCGACCTGCCGGAGCGCAGCCTGGGAACATACGCCGTGCTATGGCAGATAGAGCAAACCCGGGAGCTGGGACTTGAATACCTGTATCTGGGCTATTGGATCAAGCAGTGCCAGAAGATGGCGTACAAGATTCAGTATCGACCGCTGGAACTTTACATCAACGGCAGCTGGGTCGAACTGCTCTGACCCCGTCACCTCGGCCGGGCCTCACCGTGGCGGGACAGTGCCGCTGGTTCAGCGGAACATCGAAGACGTATGCCGCCGCCCCTGCACAGGCTGCGACCGCTGCTCAGGTGGTACTGCAAGGATATTTCAGGCAAAATGCGCGCCGTGACTCGGTAGCGAGGTCACACGCCCTGGGGGCATGTGGCTGCGTGTTTCCGCCCCCACGCGAGCATCCCGCTCGCGGTTGCGCCCGGCGCTGACATCGACGACTCACCAGAACCCATGTGAACCCGATTAGAACTAGCAGGAAAAAGGTAGCCTGATTAATGGCAAAGGAAGACCAGATTGAAATGGATGGGGAGGTTATCGATACCCTCCCCAACACCACATTCCGTGTGCAACTGGAAAACGGCCACGTTGTGACCGCACACATCTCCGGCAAAATGCGTAAAAACTATATTCGCATCCTCACCGGCGACAAGGTCAAAGTGGAACTGACGCCCTACGACCTGAGCAAGGGGCGCATTACCTACCGGGCGCGCTGAGCTAGACCTCGGCCGCTTCCTCTTCTTCGACCACCGCCTCGACCACGAGACTGTCGGTCGCTTCGTCATAGCGCACTTCGGCCGTGCCACCGTTATGGGAGAGCGCGCCGAACAACACCATTTCCGCAAGCGGCTTCTTGATGTTCTCCTGTATCACGCGCGCCATGGGCCGCGCGCCCATGGTTACGTCATAGCCGCGCTCTACCAGCCATTGGCGGGACCGCTCATCGACTGACAGCAATACCTTTTTCTCATCAAGCTGATGCTGCAGCTCGGTCAGGAACTTGTCTACCACCGTCAGTATCACCTCAGTGCCCAGAGGCTCGAACTGGATAATACTGTCGAGCCGGTTGCGAAACTCCGGGGTAAACATACGGTTGATGGCTTCCAGCCCGTCGGTGGAGTGATCCTGCTCGATGAAGCCGATGCTGCGGCGACTGATATTTTCTGCGCCGGCGTTGGTGGTCATGATCAGGATGACATTGCGGAAATCAGCGCGCCGGCCATTGTTGTCTGTCAGCGAGCCGTGGTCCATCACCTGCAACAACAGATTGAATACCTCCGGATGAGCCTTTTCGATCTCATCCAGCAACACAACCGAGTGAGGGTTCTTGGTGACCGCTTCTGTAAGCAGTCCGCCCTGGTCAAAACCGACGTAGCCCGGGGGGGCGCCTATCAAGCGCGAGACCGTGTGCCGCTCCATGTATTCCGACATATCGAAGCGCACCAGCTCGAGGCCCAGAACACGCGCCAGCTGACGGCTGACCTCCGTCTTGCCGACGCCGGTCGGGCCGGCGAAGAGAAAGGAGCCAATCGGTTTCTCAGCAGGTTTCAGCCCGGCGCGTGCCAGCTTGATAGCGGTCGCGAGGCTGGTGATTGCCTGATCCTGGCCGAAAACGGCCATCTGCAGGTTCGTCTCCAGCTTCTCCAGCGCTTCTTTATCAGAGGCACTTACGGATTTCGGGGGAATGCGCGCAATTTTCGCGATCACCGCCTCCACATCCTGCACCCCAATGACTTTTTTCCGCCGTGAAGGCGGCTGCAGCTGCTGGAAGGCACCCGCTTCGTCGATGACATCGATCGCCTTGTCGGGCAGGAACCGGTCTGTGATGTAGCGCTCGGCAAGATCCGCCGCCGCACGCAGCGCCTTGTTGGTATAGCGCAGGCCATGGTGCTCCTCGAAGCGGCTCTTGAGGCCCTTGAGGATATGGTAGGTGTCCTCGGCGGACGGCTCCATCACGTCGATTTTCTGGAATCGGCGGCTCAGGGCACGGTCCTTGTCGAAAATGCCGCGGTACTCCTGGAACGTCGTGGAGCCAATGCAGCGCAACTTGCCAGACGCCAACATCGGCTTGAGCAGATTGGAGGCATCCATCACCCCGCCAGAGGCCGCACCCGCGCCGATGATGGTATGGATTTCATCGATAAACAGGATCGCCCCTTCGCGCTTTTTCAATTCCGCGAGCAGGGTCTTGAGGCGCTTCTCGAAGTCACCACGATATTTGGTTCCAGCGAGCAGAGCTCCCATGTCCAGCGCGTAAACCACACTATCCTTGAGCACATCCGGCACGTCGCCGTCGACGATCTTCTTGGCCAGGCCCTCTGCGATTGCCGTCTTGCCGACACCGGACTCGCCCACCAACAGCGGGTTGTTCTTGCGTCGACGGGACAGAATCTGGGAGACCCGCTCCACTTCCTGGGAGCGCCCGATGAGCGGATCTATACGCCCTTCCTCGGCTTCCGCGTTAAGATTGGTCGCAAAGCTGTCCAGCGGGTTTGCTTCGCCCTCCTCGCCCGCGGCCACTTCTTCATCGCCCACGCGACCGCCGGCCTCTCCTTCATCTTCGCCAGACACCTTGGAGATTCCATGGGTGATGTAGTTGACAACATCCAGGCGGGCGATGTTCTGCATCTTGAGGAAATACACCGCCTGGCTCTCCTGCTCGGAGAAAATGGCGACCAGCACATTCGCGCCGGTGACCTCGGCCTTGCCGGATGACTGCACGTGGAAGGCGGCGCGCTGTATCACGCGCTGGAAACCCAGGGTCGGCTGGGTATCCCTGTCGCGCTCATTTTCCGGGATCAGCGGCGTGGTGGCATCGACAAACTCCGTGAGTTCGCCGCGCAGGCCCGCCATATCGCCGCCGCAGGCCTTCAGCACCCTGGTTGCGTCACTGTTATCCAGCAACGCGAGCAGCAGGTGCTCTACCGTCATGTATTCGTGTCGCTTGGCCTGGGCGCCCTTGAAAGCGTCGTTGAGGGTGGCTTCGAGTTCCTTGTTCAGCATCGGCTTTACTCTCCGCGGGACGGGGTTGTCCCGTTTTGCATCATTGGGATGCGTTATCTAGTTTACGCAGCGTACCGGAAAATCGACCGGTAGTGTGGGAAATGACGCCCTGTACCCCTGCTGAGGCATGTGGCGCGGCCGCAGCGGCGAGTCTCAACCGTCTGATGCCTCCACTTCGCAAAGCAGCGGGTGCTGGTGCTCCCGTGCGTATTGATTCACCTGATTCATCTTGGTTTCCGCGATATCCCGGGTGTAGATACCGCACACGCCTTTGCCACGTGTATGTACCGTCAGCATCACCTGCGTCGCCTGCTCCCGGTTCATGCGGAAAAACGTTTCCAGGACTTCGACGACGAATTCCATCGGCGTGTAGTCGTCATTGAGCAGGATCACCTTGTAAAGAGGCGGCTTCTTGAGTTCCGGCTTTGACTCCTGGACCGCGATGTCACCATCGGGTGGACTGGCTCCGGCGTCGTCGCCTGTCGCCACAGGTTGCTGTGCGGAATTGGCCTGGAAGCGCGGCAGTGGCGTCACGGTCGCAGCTTCGGCGACCCCTGTGCGAGCCCGACCGGCGGACGTTGTGCTGGCCCGCCTGAAGAGAAAAGCCGGGCGACACAGCAAGCTTGTTGCCGCAATTAGCCGGGAAAACCACGTGTGCATTACCATGAACGAAGTATACCGAAAGCGTGGCGGCGGGGTGTAGCCCCAGCGCCACGGAATCGTGTTTTGCGTTCAGAAGATTAGTATGCGGGCCCCATCGCTGGCACAGGAAAACGCAAACGGGGTGAAAGTGATGCACCCGGCGGCAATCGCCGCCGGTGCCGGTTTACATATGGGAGATAACCGCCTCTCCGAACCCGGAGCAGCTTACCAGCGTTGCCCCGTCCATGAGTCGCTCGAAGTCGTAGGTTACGGTTTTGGCCTGTATTGCCCCGTTCATGCCCTTGATGATCAGGTCGGCCGCCTCGTTCCAGCCCATGTGACGCAGCATCATTTCCGCTGACAGCACCAGTGAGCCCGGATTGACCTTGTCCTGTCCCGCATACTTCGGCGCAGTGCCATGGGTTGCCTCGAACAGTGCTATGGAATCGCTCAGGTTTGCACCGGGTGCGATCCCGATGCCGCCCACCTGCGCCGCCAACGCGTCTGACAGGTAATCGCCGTTCAGGTTCATGGTAGCAACCACGCTGTATTCCGCCGGGCGCGTCAGGATCTGCTGCAGCATGGCGTCGGCAATCACGTCCTTGATCACTATATCCTTGCCCGTGTTGGGGTTTTTGATCGATACCCAGGGACCGCCGTCCAGCAACTCACCACCGAACTCTTCCTGTGCCAGTTCGTAACCCCAGTCGCGGAACGCGCCCTCGGTGAACTTCATGATGTTGCCTTTATGCACCAGGGTGACGCTGGGCAAATCCTGGTCTATGGCGTACTGGATCGCCTTACGCACCAGCCGTTTGGTGCCCTCCTCGGACACGGGCTTGATGCCGATGCCGACGCCTTCGGTAAAGCGCATCTTGGTGGCACCCATTTCGCCGGTAATAAAATCGACCACTTTCCTGGCCTCTTCACTGCCGGCTTCGTATTCGATGCCGGCGTAGATGTCCTCGGAGTTCTCCCGGAAGATCACCATGTTGCACTTGCCGGGCTCACGCACAGGCGACGGCACACCCTCGAACCAGCGCACCGGACGCTGGCAGACGTAAAGGTCCATCTCCTGGCGCAGGGCAACGTTAAGAGAACGGAAACCTCCGCCCACAGGCGTGGTCAGCGGGCCCTTGATCGCCACTGAGTACTCGCGGATCGCGTCGAGGGTCTCCTCGGGAAACCAGTCGCCGTCATAAAGCTCGGCGGCTTTCTCACCGGTATAGATCTCCATCCAGGAGATTTCCCGGGCGCCGTCGTAGGCCTTCTCCACCGCAGCGTTAACCACATTCAGCATGACAGGCGTGATGTCTACGCCTATACCGTCGCCCTCGATAAACGGAATGATCGGGTTGGCCGGTACAGTGAGCGAATAATCCTCATTGACGGTGATTTTCTCGCCCTGCGCAGGTACCTTGATATGCTTATAGCCCATATAACTACTCCGTATGCGTATTGATTGCGGGGTGCAAAACGGCGCGAATTATAGCACCAGAATGGCAGGGCTTTGCCATTGACAGCGGCCTACGCGGGGAAAACCTTGGCAGGACTGATTATTTTTAACAAACCCTTCCAGGTACTGTCACAGTTCAGTGACACCGAAGGCAGAAGCACCCTCGCCGACTACCTCAATGCCCCGGGCTACCGGCCCGCAGGGCGCCTTGACTATGACTCCGAGGGTCTTCTGGTGTTGACCGATGATGGCGTGTTGCAACAGCGCATCGCCAACCCCCGCAGCAAGACCTACAAAACCTACCACGCCCAGGTGGAGGGTGTGCCCACGGAGAGCGCCCTCAAGGCTCTGCGCGGCGGTGTTTCCTTGAAAGACGGCATCACACGCCCGGCGCGAGCGATGCTGCTGAGCGAGCCGCCGGCGCTATGGGAACGCGAGCCGCCCATTCGACAACGTAATAACGACGTTACCAGCTGGCTTGAGCTTGCCATCTGTGAGGGCCGCAATCGGCAGGTCAGGCGCATGACGGCGGCGATCGGCCACCC
>JAZBPS010000474.1:0-1257 GCA_036353375.1 Halieaceae bacterium
AGGAGGGTTGGGCCGCGGTGAACATCGCGATGGTGCCGTTCCTGGTGCTGGCTGGGGGCGCGCTGATCTGGCTTGCGCTGCGCCCCAAAGACGCCTGACCCCTACCACAGCCCGCTGAGCGCCCGCCCCATCAGCGCAAGCCGCGCCTGCATCGGCGCCACGTCAAGCCGCCCTTCGGCCACGCGCCCCGGATCCCGCGCCGCCCGCGACAGAACCGGTCCCGCAAGCCAGAGCGGCAGCAGCGCCGGACGCGCCGCCTTTGGTACAGCGTGACGCTGCGCGCGTGCCTCCGCCAGCGCCTGCAAGCCCTCATTGGCCAGCGCGCGCACGGCCTCGGGTGTACCCTCGACCAGGGGAATGCGTCCTGCCTTCTCGAGTGCCGGGACCGCCCGCAACCAGTTCGCGATCCCGAGCGCGCGCCCAGCCTGCAGGACAGGTTCCCGGGGAACCGGCCCAAGCGCGCGCGCCGCCGCCAGCATCAGATGGCCCGACGTCGCATCGATATAATCCCGGAAATGGCTCATGTCCTCGAACGGGTCGCGGTAGATGTCCCACCGCCGCATCTGCACCAACCGATCAAGCAGGGTTGCCCCCTCGGCGTCCAGCACATGCGCCAGCGGAGTGACGACCTCATGCCGGCGCACCACGCCGCGATCCCGGATCTCGGCCAGCGCGTCGCGCCACCATTGCAGACGCATTTCCGCGATCATGCTTTCCTGTGTCACCCATGGTGCGCGGCTGACCTCGATATTGAAGGCGTAGATCGCAAAGAGCGCCGGCCGTGCCGGCACCGGGGCGGCCATCGTCGCGGCAAATCGCTCGGGATCGCCCCGTTCCACGGCCTGTGCGCAGGCGACAAGATCATCGTCGAACGTCATGGCACCCTGATCCTACAGGCGCTCGTGGTGTTGAGGGCGGATCGCGCGCGGCACCTGCTCACTTTGCGAACCCGTCGCGCAGCAGCTTCCAGGTGATCGCATCCAGCAGCGCCTCGAAACTGGCATCCACGATATTCGCACTGACCCCCACCGTGGACCAGCGACGCCCCTGCCCGTCCTGACTGTCGATGATGACGCGGGTCACGGCCTCGGTCCCGCCTTGGGTGATGCGCACCTTGAAATCCACCAGCCGCATGTCGTCGATGGCGTCCTGATAGCGCCCCAGGTCCTTGGCAAGCGCCTTGGCCAGAGCGTTGACCGGGCCGCGATCATTGCCCTGCTCATCCATCGACTCGCTGACCGACAGCTTCTTTTCGCC
>JAZBPS010000258.1:0-4170 GCA_036353375.1 Halieaceae bacterium
AGGCGCGGGTACCGGCCCCTATCAGGCACAGGGCGAGTATGACGATAAACAGACGCTGGGTGAGGGCAAAGCGTATCAGGGCGGCCAGCATTATTCGCCACCCAGACCCAGCAGGATTCCCTGTACAGCACTGACAGACCGGGATAATACGTCGCGACCCGCGAGCTCAGCGTTCGCCTCAATGGCATAGCCGTCGTCGGTATCGGCCAGGATGGTGACCGCCACCGCCCGCAAGGCGTCGTCGCCGAGGACCAGCACGTGCGGCTCGCCCCGCCACTGAAACAGCGCAGCGCGAGGTATCTTGAGGGCGTCCGCACTGTAGTGCGGAGTGACTGAGACCAGTGACCCGGGGCGCTGCGGGCAGCCTTCGCCCAGGGGGGCGCTCCAGGCCGTGACAAAGAAGCCATGGGCAATCGTACCCACGCTATCCACCGGCAGCTGGCAGCCTGGCAGCGATAGCTGTGACAGAGTGGCGGCCTGGCTGGTGGGGACATCTACCCTGACGCGCAGGCCATCGGTGGCGATCACAGAGAACACAGTACCGCCGGCACTGACGCCGGTCAGGCGTGAGTCGAACAGCAGCGTTCCCGCGCGCGGCGAAGTCAGCAGCACGCCGCTGTGGGGCGCACCGGCGTCGGGCTCCACCAGCAACTCATAAAAATGCTGCATGTGTTCGTAGCGAATCTGCAGCTCGAAGTAACGCGATTCAATATCTGCCCACTGGCCCGCTGCCAGCACGTTGTTCTCGTGCAGCTGGCGGTTGCTCTCGTAGCGTTGTCGTGCGGTTTCCAGCTGTGCCGCAACGAACTGGTGCTCGGTGAGCCAGTGCTCGACGTCCGGACCCTCAAGCTTGACCACGGCATCTCCAGGGGTGATCGGTGCCCCGGGGGGGCGCAGGTACGTCAGGCGACTGGCCGCCATCGGCAGCATCACAGAGAACGCTTCACCGGCGCGGGCACGCACTTCGCCGCGCAGCGCCGGGCCGGGCACTGTCTGCAGGCGGCTGATGGTGGTATACGCCAGTGACAGGTCGCCTAACCGGGAAAGCGGCAGGCGATCCTGCGGCAGGCGATCCTGCGGCAGGGGCTCCTGGGCACTGGCGACAAGGGCACTGCCCAGCAAAACAGCCAGCAGCAAGGCTCTCACAGGGACCACCCGGCGGCTTGCCTCAGTCTGGCCTTATTGCGATCCACCAACTCCCTGGTGATCGCAAGTTCAGCCCGTGTGTCGACCACGTCCAGTAATCGCTGCAACAAAATTTCGTCCTCTATTTCGTTTCCCGCGCGCAGTGCGAGAATGTGTGACTCAATGCGCTTGTCCAGCGCGACTGCTTGGTTCAGCAAGGTCATGCGGCTGTGCAGGTGGCGCGCCTGCACCTCGGTGGTTTCCCATTGCTGTTTCAGGTTCAGCCAGAGCTCGTCCCTGGCCAGCATGAAGTCGCGACGACTGCTGCGAATCTCGCTGCTGTTGCCGGTGGTTTTGGTGCCGAGGAAATTCAGCGGCATCTGGATCTGCATGCCGTACTGCTCTTCCTCCAGCGTCGGGCCCTCGAAATTGCGCGCCACCAGGGCGAGATTCCAGCTGGCGCTGTCCGGCGCCGACAGCGCCAGCAGCGCGGCTTCCTGGGCGCGTGCCTGTTCCAGCCTGCGCATGGCGGGATGCTCGGCATAGACCAGTTCCCCCGGCACCGTGTTGTTCTCGGACAGGTCTGCGGGCAGCGTGTTCAACCCCGTCAGTGCCCGATAGTCGGCCAGCCGGGTCTCCAGGTCCGCCTCCCGGGCGTCAAGCGTCATTCGGGCGCTTACCAGCTCTCTCTGGATAATCAGGCTCGCGTAGGCGGGGAGGGCACCGCTGCTGGACAGCTGTGCGCTGCGCTGTTCCAGGGAGCTCAGTGTTGCGAGTTTTTCCTCCGCAGCATGCAACTCCACCTGCGCCAGACGCGCTGCCCAGGCGCGCTCGCGCACCAGGCCCGAATAGAGCCAGCGCTGGTACTGGTTGCCGGCGTGTTCCAGCCGGGTGGAAATATCTGCTAGCTGATTGTCCAGCCGCCGCCTGCTGCGGGACTTGATGGGCAGGTTGAGCATCACCTCGGCTTCATCAGTGCCCAGGGATTCCTGGCTGTCGATATAGCTGGCGGTAAGCGAGGGAATACCCGCCAGCCAGGAACTGCTGTCGTCGCTAACGTCGGGCTTTTCAATCTGTGCGCGAGCGAGTGCGCCTGCGAGAGCGTCCTTGAGTGTCGCGGCCATTGCATCGGGGCCAGGCCAGGCGAGCATCACCGCGATTAATAGCGGCTTTAGCAGACCTGTGCGCAGTTCACGTATCATGCGTCACTCCAGTGAAGGGTGTGTCATCCTAGTCTGGAAGCCATTTGAAAACATGCGGCAGATGTCTGCACTGACCTATCGCAGTCCCATGGGACATTGGTTCGATGTTTTTATAACTGTCTGTTTTTAAAGGAAAAATATGAAGGACCGGCTGATAGCTATCCTGTTGGCAGTCATCACACTGTTAAAGCTGACAGACGTTCTGCACGACACCGACCTGTCGCTACCCATCTGGCATCTTGCACAGGAGTGGACCCTGTTGCTGCTGTCGCTGGCGGGTTTCGTCTACCTGGTGCTGGATATGCGCAGGCGAACCCGACAGCAACAGGCACTGCGCGCGTCGCTTTCGCTCAGCGAAGAGCGCCTGCGACACCTGAGTGACGAACTGCGTGAGGCTCGCCGGCAGCACGGGGCGGCCATACGCCAGCAGTTCCAGGAATGGAGGTTGTCCCGAAGTGAGCAAGAGGTGGCACTACTGCTTCTGAAGGGGCTCTCCTTGAAAGAGATAGCGGCCATTCGCGATACCCGCGAAAAAACCGTACGCCAGCAGGCGTCCAGTATTTACGGGAAATCGGGTCTGGAGGGCCGGCATGCACTGTCTGCCTGGTTCCTGGAGGACGTACTTTTTACAGGCCCTGAGACCAGCTCCGAATAGTCTGTCGCGGCATTCTCCGCGCGTTGTGAAAGGGCGGTCTCCGGGCGGCAGTATCCGGCTGTCACCCGCCGGGGCTTGCGGATAGAATGCTGCAATGTCAGACAAGCGCCTCCACGTCACTGAACCCTTCATGCCTGCGCTGGAGGAATTTCTGCCCTATCTCGAAGAGATATGGGACAGCCGGGTAATTACCAACAACGGCCCTCTGCACCAGCGCTTCGAACAGGCGCTGGCGGAGTATCTGCAGGTGCCCAGGATCAACCTGGTTGCCAACGGAACCCTGGCGCTTGTCGTGGCGCTGCAAGCGCTGAAGATCGAAGGCGAGGTTATCACCACGCCCTATTCCTTCGTGGCCACGTCAAATGCCCTGCTGTGGAACAAGCTGCGGCCGGTCTTCGTCGACATCCGGCCGGACACCTGTAACCTGGATCCGGGCTTGATTGAGGCCGCCATCACGCCGGACACCAGTGCCATTCTGGCCGTGCACACCTATGGCACGCCCTGTGACGTGGCGGCGATACAGAAAGTCGCTGACCGTCATGGTCTCAAGGTGATTTACGATGCCGCCCATGCTTTTAACGTGCGCCTGGACGGGGAGTCCCTGCTGACCTTTGGCGATCTCTCGACCATCAGTTTCCACGCGACCAAGGTGTTTCATACTGTAGAGGGCGGTGCAATCTACCCGTCGCGGCAGCTGCTGAAAGAGCAGGTGGATTTCCTCAAGAACTTTGGCTTCGCCAACGAGACCACAGTGACGGCACCCGGCATTAACGCCAAAATGAACGAAATGAGCGCTGCCATGGGCTTGTTGCAGTTGCGCTACGCAGACCAATGTATCGCGCGCCGTCTGGCGATTGCGGCACGCTATCGTGAGGCTCTCGCTCCCGTGGACGGGCTTCGCACCCTGCAGCACGGCGACAACGTACGCTGGAATGGCGCCTATTTCCCGGTGTTTCTGGAAGCGCTTACGCGCGACCAGCGGGATGCCGTTTACGAGGCCATGAAACGCGACGAGGTATACGGACGACGCTATTTCTACCCGCTGCTGACAGATTTTCCCATGTACGGGGGCATTCCCTCAGCTGCACCGGAGAACCTGCCCAATGCGAGAAAGATCGCGGACAGCGTGATCTGCCTGCCCATCTATCCCACGATGACCGATGGCGATGTCGAACGCGTTATCGCGTC
>JAZBPS010000259.1:0-2618 GCA_036353375.1 Halieaceae bacterium
CGGCCTCGCCACAGGCATAAAAGCCCGGAATGACCTGATCGTTACCGTCGGCATCCACGGTCAGTGCCTGGCCGTGAATATTGGTCGGTGTGCCCCCCATCATGTAGTGACAGGTAGGCACTACAGGAATCGGCTCTTTTACCGGGTCGGCGTGGGCAAAGGTGCGCGACAGCTCAAGAATACCCGGCAGGCGGCTCTCCAGCACGTCCTCACCCAGGTGGTCCAGCTTCAGGTAAACGTGGTCGGCCTCGGGGCCGCAGCCGCGTCCCTCGAGGATTTCCAGGACCATGGAACGCGCCACCACATCGCGGCCGGCGAGGTCCTTGGCATTGGGGGCATAGCGCTCCATGAAGCGTTCGCCGTCCTTGTTGATCAGGTAGCCACCCTCGCCCCGGCAGCCTTCGGTTACCAGCGTGCCCGCACCGTATATCCCGGTGGGGTGGAACTGCCACATTTCCATATCCTGCATGGGAAAGCCGGCGCGCATGGCCATGCCAACACCGTCACCGGTGTTGATATGTGCATTGGTCGTCGATGCATAGATGCGGCCGGCACCGCCCGTGGCGAATACGGTTGCCTTGGATTTGACGAAGACGGTTTCACCGCTTTCGATATCGATCGCAATCACGCCAACCACTGCACCGTCCTGGTTTTTTACCAGATCAACGGCAAACCACTCGTTGAAGAACTGCGTGTTGTTCTTGACGTTGTTCTGGTACAGCGTGTGCAGCAGTGCGTGGCCGGTGCGGTCAGCCGCCGCACAGGTACGGGCGGCCTGGCCGCCCTCGCCGAAGTTCTTGGACTGGCCACCGAAGGGCCGCTGGTAAATGCGCCCCTCCTCGGTACGGGAAAAGGGCAGCCCCATATGCTCCAGCTCGAAAATCGCCTCGGGACCGACGGAGCACATGTACTCAATCGCATCCTGGTCACCGATGTAGTCGGAGCCCTTGACGGTGTCATACATGTGCCAGCGCCAGTCGTCATTGGGGTCCGCGCTGGCGATGGCGCAGGTGATGCCACCCTGCGCAGACACCGTATGGGAGCGGGTGGGGAACACCTTGCTGATGACCGCTGTCTTGTACCCGGATTGAGCCAGCTGCAGGGCCGCGCGCATGCCGGAGCCGCCGCCCCCTACGATGACGCCGTCAAAGGAAATTGTACGAATGGATGCCATGTCTTTAGTTTCTCCGGAATTCGACCGCTGCAGGAAAAAATGTACCGAGTCTGCCCTGGTGTAACAATTCTGATGTGACGCTGATGGCGCTCTGGAGCGGCAAACCGCCCGCAGCGCCTGCGAGCTGTGTTGCTAGCTCCAGACGATCTGCAGCCCCCACACCACATAGGTGAACAGGGCAACGCCACACACCGCGCTGGCGATGCCGCGAACCGTATTACCCTTCGCGCCCAGCATGCGCGGCGTCAGGTAGTCCGTGAGCACGCACCACAGCCCTATCCAGGCGTGCAGGGCAATGGAAAGAATGGCCGCGACGCTGAAAACGCGCATGGCCGTGTGATCAAAAAGACCCTGCCACTGGGCATAGTCCATGCCCGGATTCAGGCCGATGTAGGCACCCAGGAATACGAAATATGCCAGCAGTACGACGCCACTGACACGCTGCACCAGCCAGTCGTACAGGCCGGAGCGTCCGAGATTAGTGACTGCAGTTACCATATCCACACCCCCGTCAGCGCGATCAGGACGATAGAGAGAACGATAATAATGCGTGACCCAAGCACACCGCCCTCCAGCGACTCGCCGTAGCCAAAGTCACCGAACAGATGCTTGATACCCGCGAGTGCGTGGTAGATCGCGACAGACAGGATGCCCCATATGACCAGCTTGGCCAGCGGCATGGACAGCAGCGCCCGGGCATCGGCAAATCCATCCGGGCCGCTGAGGCTCATATCCAGCAGGTACAGCATGACGCCCGCCGCGACAAAATTGATGACACCGGAAACCCGGGTCAGGATGGAGGTGATCGCGGTAATCGGCAGCCGGATCGTGCTCAGGTCAAGGTTGACAGGTCTTGTGTCGTTCACGATGTTTCACCAGTCTGGGGCCCTTCTCAGGGCCGTGAAATGAAGTGCCGCAGCCGCGGCGCTGGACGATACGCCCGGCGAGCCGGTATCGAATCGCCGATGGATCGTCGTGGTTTGCGTTTGCCAGGCTGTCAATACTATCGGACCGCCTGCGCCAGTATCAAAAAGTCGGACAAAAACTGCCGGCGGCAGCGCAGTGTCAGCGATGACCTGCCTGCGGTCGCCGTCTGCTTCATCACGGGCTGATTGCGCCATCCCCGGGGTCAGCACGGCGCATCGCGGGGGCGCATCAGAGACGCATCAAACTCTCAGCCGCTCACTGCGGGCGCATGCCCCACGCGTTGCGGCGCATGTGCCTGCCGCGCCTTAAACCGGACAGAACCAGCACGCAAAAACGGGGCGAAGTATAGGCGCAGGGCTGTTCAAATACAACGCGGGGGGCAATCCCCGCCAGGTCGCTTCAGCCTTGATATCACGCGGTCTTCTGGCAACCGGGCTTCAATTGACAAACGCCGTCGAGACTCTATAGTTGAGCCCCCCTCAAGTGCATTGAATCCAGGACCCCGCATGAGTGAAAA
>JAZBPS010000260.1:0-11383 GCA_036353375.1 Halieaceae bacterium
AATCAATTCTGATCAACGCATCGCGCGGCTCCGTCGTGGATATCGACGCCCTGGCCGGCGCGCTGGATCTCATCCGCTGATGGCCTTGGCACGATGACAGGAGTTCCCGCATGGCGGCGTTGATTGACCAGGTAAACAGCTGGGTCTGGGGCCCCGTCATGCTGCTGCTTATCCTGGGGACGGGTGTTTACCTGACACTGGGTCTGCGTTTCATGACCCTGCTGCGGATTCCCATGGCGTTTCGCCTGCTGTTCACTCGCACGCAACAGGGCAGCGGCGATATTTCGCCTTTCGGCGCACTGATGACCGCCCTGTCTGCGACCATCGGCACCGGCAACATCGCTGGTGTGGCCACGGCGCTCGCCCTGGGCGGTCCGGGAGCGCTGTTCTGGATGTGGGTCGCCGCACTGTTCGGTCTGGCCACCAAGTACGCCGAGGCTGTATTGGCAGTGCATTTTCGCGAGCGGGGCGCTGACGGTGACTTTCGCGGCGGGCCGATGTACTACATCCGCAACGGACTGGGCGAGCGCTGGCGCTGGCTGGCGTTTGCGTTTGCCCTGTTCGGCGCCCTGGCGGGTTTCGGGCTTGCCAACACGGTTCAATCCAACTCGGTGTCCCAGGTGCTGGACACGGAGCTGGGCATTGCTCCGCTGCTAACCGGGCTGGTGCTTGCTGCGCTGGTGGGGGCTGTGATCCTCGGCGGTATCCAGCGCATCGCACAGGTGACCAGCGTGCTGGTGCCGTTCATGGCACTGGCCTATGTCAGCACAGGGCTGGTGCTGATTGTCTCCAACATCGGCGCCCTGCCTGCTGCGTTGTCGACCATTGTCAGCAGCGCCTTCACCGGGGCGGCAGCCGGCGGTGGGTTTGCCGGGGCTACCATGCTGATGGCCCTGCGCATGGGGGTGGCGAGGGGTGTCTTTTCGAATGAAGCAGGACTGGGCAGTGCACCCATAGCACACGCTGCGGCGCGCACCAGTGATCCGGTTCGGCAGGGTACGATCGCCATGCTGGGCACGTTTATCGATACCCTGGTGGTCTGCAGTATCACCGGTATTGCCATCGTCATGACCGCTGTACTGGAGACTGGAGAGACCGGCGCTGACCTCACGCGCCTGGCCTTCTCCCGGGGTATTCCGGGCGCTGAATGGGTGGTAACACTGGGCCTGTGCCTGTTCGCCGTCACCACCATGATCGGCTGGAGTTACTATGGGGAGCGCTGCATCGTGTACCTGCTGGGTGATCGGGCGGTGCTGCCCTTTCGCGTCGCCTGGGTTATCGCCATTCCGCTGGGCACGGTGATGCAACTGGATACTGTATGGAAGATTGCCGACATCCTGAATGCCTTTATGGCAGTGCCCAACCTGGTGGCGCTGCTGTTGTTGTCGCCGGTGTTGTTCGAGCTCAGTCGCGCGGGTTTTGCGAGCGCTGATGGGCAGCGGGGGGTGCCTGCGCCGGATGTCGGCGTAAAGTAAGAAACGTCTTTTACTAACATCGCTAAAAGCATGAAACAATTCATGTTTTCGCAACAATGAATAGGCTTTCAAAGACTGCTTTGGTAGTCTGGATCGCATTAAACAGGTGTAACCAGGAGAACTGAACATGGAAATTGCTGCGCTGGTATTCAGCCTGCTGGTTGGGTTGTTTCATTTCACCGGCGGCGCCGACGTTGATCCCGCCTCTGAGCCTGAAATGCTCGCCGCGGCCCCGGAAGCCCCGGCCAGCTACGACACACCCTCTGTGTCGCGAGCGCCTGCCGAAGGCGAGCGGGCCGTTGTTGCCCGGAAGGCAGTCCGACAGGGCGGCAAGGCCAATGGGAAGAATGCGCAGCGGACACCCGCGGTGTCTGCTGCAGGCGGATCCGGGCTTGCTGCCGCCGGCAGTACCGCCGATTTAATGCAGCGCGTTGCCAATAGCGCCGCCGCCCACCCCGACACGGTCTCGCGGCTCGTTGCGGAAGCCCTCAGGCAGCTGGAAGGGCGCGATACCACGCTGGGTGATGTCGCCACGCTGGCAGCGGCTGCCACCCGCGCGGCGCCAGAGCAGGCGCCGGCTATTGCCGGTGCCCTGGCCCGCGGCCTGGTTGGCAGCCGCGATACGGCGCTCGCCGCCGCCGTGGCCACGGTCGTATCGCTGGTGCCGGAGCAGGCGAGGGACGTTGGGCTGGTGGTGGGCGCGGTGGTCGGCGACCGCCCGGATACGCTCGCCATGGTCGCCCAGACAGTCGCCATCGCGGCGGGAGAGGAAACCTTTACCAGCCTGGCAGAGAGTTCCGGGGTTGCGGTGGCGACGCTGATGAAGCGTGGCACCCAGCTGGGCGTGCGGGTTCCCTTCGACGTGCCCGCCTATGCGGCCGATCAGGCGCCGGAGCCCTCCATGCTGGCCGACGGTGTTATGCCCGGGGCCATTCCCCGGGGCGAGCTCTAGAAACAGGCGTTGCGCGGCTTCGCTTCTGACGCTCAGCTATCGCGATAATCGCTAAGCGTGCTGGCCTCCAGCGCCTCCAGCATCGGTGCCAACATGGATTCATAGCGGCGCCACTTGCCGCAGGCGCTGGCATAGATCGTCTCCCTGACCTGGGCAACGCTGGCGGTGCGCACCGGCCTGTCGACAGTATCAAAGCGCAGCACCGCGTCATCCCAGTCGAGCTCCAGATAGTCCAGCAGTCGTCGGGTCTGGCCGGCCTGGTCCCGCACCAGGTCTTCATAGCGGAGTTCGTAAAGCCTTGTGGGCAGTACCCGGCGCCAGTGCTGCATAAGCCTGTGGTGGTCGTTGAGCTGGGCGGCGATGTGGGCAAGGTCGAAGGCATACCCCATACCCCCCATTCTCGCCTTGAAGTTCTGCTGGAAGTTCGACAGGCCGACGTCCCGTGGGTCTCTTGAAACGCAAACGATTCTGGCGCCGGGCAACACGCTGGCCACCAGGCCCAGGTTGACGAAGTTGTGCGGCAGCTTGTCGACGATCACGGGGTGGTCCTGGTCATGCAGGGCGAGTCCGTAAAGCAAGTGCCTGGCCGCTTCCTCGCGCAGGGTCGCTGTCAGTTCGCGGGCACACTCGGGGTAGGGATGCTCGCTGTGCAGGACTCTTGGCATCAGTCGCCCCAGATTCGGCAGCAGATCGAGTTCACCGGCACCGTAGACATCAGGGTGTGCACTCAGGATTTGCTCCACCAGTGTGGTTCCCGAGCGCGGCATTCCCACCACCAGCACGACTTTCCGGTTGGCGTCGCGGATGGGTGTCTGTGCGCGGAACAGTCGCTCGTCAAACACGCGCATGGTTCTGTTGACATAGGTATGGAAGCGCTGGGGCTGATAATTGATCTGCCGCGCTGACAGCCGGTTGGCCTCCAGCAGGCAGCGCGCGGCATCGTCAATCCGCCCTAGCCTGTCGTAGGCTTCGGCCAGCGCGAAGCCCATGCTGGCCCGGGCGCTGTCGGGAATCAGGGGGTTTGTGGCCACACCCGCCATGCGCGCCAGGCTGGCCTCGTCTTCAGGGAAGCGTCGCGTGCGGGTGAGCTGGGCGAGCGCCATGGGTTGAATGCGGCTGGCCTGCAGGAAGCAGTCAGCCGCTTCGTCCAGGCGTCCGGTCCACAGCAGGCTCTGGCCCAGCTGGCACAGCAGGCCCGCGTGGCCGGGATAGGTGGCCAGCAGCTCCTTGAGAAGCTGCTCGGCTTCACGGTGCTGCTCCTGCTCTGACAGGCACTGCGCGCGCAGCAGTGCAACCGGCAGTGCGGCGGCATTGTCTTCACACAGGCGGTCGAGGCGGCGTTCGGCCTCGTCGTAGCGCCGCATTTCCAGCAGGCAGCTGACAGCGCGACAGTCCAGGTCTAGACGCGGTGTTTCCTGCAAGCCACGGGCGCTTTCCAGCGCTGCCAGTGCGCGACGGTGTGCGCCGCGCTGGGTCCAGATATCCGCCAGTGCCGTGCGCAACTGTGTCTGTGTCGCGACGCGGTGCTGGTAGCCGTCTGCTTCCCGTTGGTCGAGCAGGGCCTCAGCGCTTTCCAGGCCATCCCTGAGGCAGCGCAGGGCGTCAGTAAACCGGTTCTGGCGGAACAGGGCGCGGGCGAGTTGCAGTCGCCGGTGCGCGTCCTCCGGGTCGCTGGCGAGCGACTGCTCCAGCTCGTCGACAATCTCGTCGCCGCGCTCCAGCGCCAGCAGCAGGTCGCGTCTACCGGCCTGGGCCTGCTCCAGGTCGGGAGACAGGCGCAGGGCAACTTCAAACTCTTCCAGCGCCTCCTCCCAGCGCTGTAGTCTCACCAGCACTGCCGCCAGGTTACTGTGCCAGTGCGGGCGGCCCGGTTCCCGCTGGGTCGCCTCGCGATATAGCGCGGCGGCCGCATCCAGCTGTTCCTGGCCAAGGCGAACCGCGGCCAGCCTGGCAAGATCCACCGCGGTGGCGTTGGCTTCTGCAACGAGTCGGCCCAGGGTGGCGGAGGCAGCCTCCGGGTCTCCGGCGATCAGGTCGGCGAGGGCGCGATCAGACGCCCAGTCGTGGTTGTCCGGTGTTGTCAGCCGGGCCTGCTGCAGCAAGGGCAGGCCGCGGCTGCTGTCGCCAGCCATCACCAGCGCCAGTGCCTGCAGCAGGCGCTGCTCCGGGTTCGCGGAACCTGCCAGCTTGTCCACCGCGTCAATAACGCGCTGGTATTCCGACTGGCGGTGCCAGTCGCGCAACGTCCGGGTGGGTGTCGGGTTTTTACCGGGGTCTGCCGGAGCCGTGGTCACGAATTTCAGGTTGCACGCTGCGCGCCTCGCCGGCGCTGTCGGGTCTAACATACGCACTGCGACGCCGGGCTGGCAACCGGGACGAGGCGGTGGCCTGGGTGGCACCTATAGACACCACGCCGGTGTCGTAGCTGGAGGAGAAGTCCAGGCCGTTAATATCCTCAACCACATCGATGCTGGGAAGCTCGTCTGCCAGGGCCGGCCAGGCCCCGCAGGATTCGCCGGGATCGCAGATGAAAAAGTCGTTGTCGGCATCACTGCCGCCGACAATTTCGTAGGAGCCCGCCGGCACATCGCTGAAGCGGTATTCGTAGCGGCCCTGGCTCGCCACCACAGCCTGCTCCTGCACAACCTCGCCAGATGCGCTATCAATCAGCAGGACGTAGTGCGGTCCGGCGTTGCCCTCAGTGAACACCGTGGGGTCGGGGTTGGCGACGATCACTGGCACGGTGCGCGTGGCCCCGCCGTCGTTGCTGCGGATGCTGATCTCGCCGGTAAAAGTGCGCTGTTCCAGCAGTTGGTCGCGGTCCACCAGTACGTTGTAGCGGCCGACACCGTTGGCATCGACGGCGGCCGGCGCAACGCTGAGCCAGGGCTGGTCGCCGCTTATGCTCTCTATGATGAGGGTGCCTGGGCCGCTGTTACCCACGGTCAGCGGTAGCCGGTTGGCAAAAGCGCCGAAATTCAATGTAGAGGCACTGGTGGTCAGGTTCGGCAGCAGGGCCAATGGCTCGCCGGCTGCCAGGGCCTGGGCGGCCTCTACCGCCCTGCGGGCATTGATCAAACCCCAGCCGAAGCTGTTGTCTCGCCCCGGCGCGCCCAGGTCATCAGTGATCAGTGACTGGGCCAGCAAGGCCTCAAAGGTATCGGTGTCCAGTGCCGGATGCAGCGATTTCATCAGCGCAGCAACGCCCGCCACATGCGGCGCCGCCATGGAGGTGCCCTGCAGGAAGACATAGGTGTCGGTTACAGGCGGCGGGAAATCGTCAGCACCGGTGCTGAGGACGGTGTCGGGCTGGTTGTTGTTGTCGACGTCATTGGTGCGGTTGCTGCCGCCGGGGGCCGCCACATCAATGGCGGTGCCGAAATTCGCGTAAAAGGCGCGGTTGCTGTTGATGTCAGTGGCCGTCACCGAGATGACATTGTCGTAGGAGGCCGGGTAGGCGAGTTCCGCGTTACCGTCGTTGCCCGCGGCAGCGACGACGATGATGCCCAGGGCGGCCACCTCGTTATAGAGTTGCTGGGCGAAGCTGTCGAAGCCGCCCCCCGCCAGGCTCAGGTTGATAACGTCAGCGGTTCGCTGGGGCGTGGGCACGCTATCGTCAAAGCTGTCGGTAAGGCCCGCTGCGAAGCGCACGGCGCGCAACACATCAAACGTGGTACCCCCACCGGGGCCCAGTACACGCAGGGGCATGATCCGCGTGTTCCAACCCACGCCGGCCACGCCCAGCCGGTTATTGGTTGCCGCGCCAACCGTGCCGGCAACGTGGGTGCCATGAAAACTGCTTTGCTCGTCGTCACTTTCGGAATCGCCCGGGTCCTCCGGGTTGGGGTCGTCGTCAAAAAAGTCATAGCCCGGCACCAGCTTGCCGGCGAGGTCGGGGTGGTTGCGACGCACGCCGGTATCGATCACGGCGACAACGGTGTCTTCACCCTTGCTCAGGTCCCAGGCAGCGGGCAGGTCGATTTGTTCGTAGTGCCATGCCTGCAGGCCATAGTTCGGGTCGTTGGGGACGGCGCTGGCATAGACATGGTAATTCAGGCCGACCTGTTCGACCTCGGGATTGCGCGCAAGCCTTTTCATCGCGCGCAGGGTTCGCAGCTTGCGCTGTTTGAGGGGCAGGTTGTCCAGCCGATCCCGCAATTGCAGCAGGTTGGCACCCCGGCGTCCGCCGCCGCGATAGCGCATGCCGCTGATACGCTCCCTGCCGGCGGGGCTGTCGCTGTCGCGAGAGTGCCTGAATGAGGCCAGCACGTCACCGGGCCTGAAATCGTCACTGAGGCGGCGCAGTGGTGTATTGGCAGGCAGGCTGTCGATGCCCAGGGTCAACAGATAGTTGGATGCGCCGTTGCTGGAATCATCAAACACCCGGACCTCAACGAAGTAGTCACCGTCCTCCGGCACCAGCAATTGTTCGAACTGGGTGGTGCCCAGGGATGCATCCACAAGCTCCTGCCCGGCGTCGTACAGGTACAGATCGAGATCGTTGGCATCTACATCTTCGGCGATCACCAGGGTGATGCGATCTCCCGCCTGCAAGGTGGTTCTGTAGAAATCCTGGGTGTCCCCGGCCTGGCGGGTGGCACCGGGTGCGCCTGAAAACGGCAGGTTGACGTGTCCGCCGGTCACCACGGGGGCTGTGAGCGGCTGGGACAGCGCAAAGCTGCTGTTGCTGACCAGGGGCGCGAAATCATTGTTGACGTCGCTGTCCACACGGCTGGTGGGCGGCACATTGATGGTGCCGCTGAGCGTATAGCTGATACCCCCGTCCGCAGGGGGTTCACGCCCCACGACGGCAAAGCTCAGCTCCCGCAGGGTGCTGGCACTGGCGCTGGCGCGGATGGCACGGGACAGTTCGTTGACCCGCTCGATGTCCAGTCGATACTGCTCGGCATTGAGGTGCCGGTGCCAGCCCAGCACGTCGACGTAGTCCACGCCTCCACTGTTGTTGGTGTCCTCGACCATGCCTTGCGCGAGGCTGTCCAGCTCCTGTAGCAATTGCGCAGGGGACAGGTCCTCCAGCGCGGGCTCCAGTACCCGGTAGATCGCATCGGTGAGGGGACTGACCTTGCCGCGCCCCATATCCGCACCGCGCAGGATGGCGTGCCAGCGGCCAAAGTTGGTGGCGGGGTTCTCGTCGATCCGGTTATCAGTATCGGCATCCTGGTCCAGGCCGCCCCGGGCGGTGACGAGGTAGAAGCGCTCGTCCTCATAGAGGCTGCGATCTACCGTCAGGTTGCCCAGCAGTACCAGCTGGCCCAGGTCGTCCCGCGCATCCCAGCGCTCGGGGCCGTCGTCTTCGCGTACCTCCGCCACGCTGGGGGTCTGTAGTGACTGCACGATGTCATCGGGTGAATCCAGCGCTGCGATAGTGACCGACGCCTCGGTGACGCTTCCGCCCAGCTGCAGGTTGATGCAACCTGCAAGCAGCCCACAGGCGAGTGCGGTCGCCAGCCAGCGCAGCCGTATCGGTGTTTGCATCAGGTGCCAGATGCCTTGCATAGGCCAGACTTACTCGAATCGGGTGTACAGGGCCATGTCCACAGAAGCGTTGTGTGACCTGGGTTCGTCCACAGCCCTGTTTAACGCGCGAGGTCGCTCACAGTTGACCACGCCCGGTGGCTGGGGTTTCAATGGTAGCGGGGTTTCATGACCTGCCCAAGACACTCCGGGCGGCGATTCTGGCCCGTAGTTACCCAACCAGATCCTATTTTTCGCAACAGGCTAACGGCGCTCTATGTCTTCTTATCCTCTCTGGGATATACCCACGCGACTTTTTCACTGGTTGCTGGTGCTGGGCATTGGCCTGGCCTGGCTCAGCCATGAACAGGACTGGTACGAGGTGCACCGCTGGACCGGTTACACCGTCTTTGTGCTGGTGCTGTTCCGCCTGCTGTGGGGCGTATGGGGTAGTCGCCACTCACGCTTTGCAGACTTTGTGCGCTCACCGCTGGCGGTGCTGCGCTACTGGCAGGGCAGGCGGGATGCCGGTGTGGGACACAACCCGGCGGGCGGCTGGAGTGTGCTGGTGCTGTTGTCGCTGGTTCTGGTACAGGCGACCACCGGATTGTTTAACAGTGACGGCCTGTTTTTCGACGGGCCCCTGCATTTCGCATTGGACAGCAGCATGACCGACAAGCTGGGTGAGCTTCACGATCAATTGTTCTGGGTGATTCTGGGTTTCTCCGGTCTGCATGTTGCGGCGATTGCCTGGTATCGCCTGGTGCGCAAGGAGAACCTGGTCGCGCCGATGATCACCGGCGGCGACAGCGGCGAGGAAGCCCCCGTGTCTCTGTTGCGTGCGCTGGTGTTGCTGGGCCTGTGTGCCGGCGCGCTGGCGCTGGCGATCTATCTGGCGCCGGCGCCGACGCCGCCCTGGTAGCCCTGCGGTTCTGCATACGGTACGTGCCGCGGATGGGTACCGTCCGCTAAATGCGTGTAGGTGACATCCGCCCCAAAAAGTCGTTAGTGAGCCGGCCCGCATATGGGGCCGGCAATTCCCGGGACCTGGGACAGTCTGCGAGTCAGAGACCGACTCAGAGATAGTCCTTGGACTTGTAGTCATCGTGGCAGTTGCCGCAGGTTTCACCGGTCGCCCGGAACTGCGCCATGATCGCGGCCTTGTCGCCACTGCCCGCCACCTCTGCCAGCTTGGCGGACTCCGTGCGCAGGGCGTCCAGCTTCAGCAGAAAATCGTCCATGTTCTCCCAGATCGCCGGACGAGCGCGGGTTTTGCCCGGGTCGTCAGGGCTGGGGAAGGCGCGGGCGATATCCAGCTCTGCAACCGTGGCGAGGTCGTTGGCAAGGCTCTCGAACTTGTCGTCGTCCCAGGGAATCTCCCCCTTGATCATCGACAGCATCGGGCCAAAGTTGCCGCCCAGCACGGTAAAGACAGTTTTGCGGTAACTGACGTTAAACGTCTCCGGGTCCAGGTCTGACAGCGCGTGGGGCGCGCTGCCCATACCCGCGGTCAGTGCCAGAGCGGTAAGGATTGCTTTAGATGGCCTCATTTTTTTCTCCTGCTTGTAGGACGTGTTCTGTGTCATGCGCTCCGGAGGTTTTCTATCGATAACCATCCAGAGACAATGGCCGAACTATTAAACCTGTCCAGACTAACCGTGTGCCACGAAAACCAATGGTCCGGGCTGCTGGATGCAGTACAGTACCATAGCGTTTGTTAAACCTTTTACAAGACGGATGGACAGTGTGACAGCAGCTTGGGATCACAGCGTGGATGTGTTGGTTGTCGGCTCCGGCAATGGCGGCCTGACGGCGGCGGTATGCAGCCATGAAATGGGCGCCGGTGACGTGCTGGTGGTAGAGAAGTCAGATATGTACGGTGGAACCAGTTCCATCTCAGGCGGCGGCGTCTGGATACCCTGCAATCCCTACGCGCGGGAAGCCGGGGCCGAGGACTCCTTTGACAAGGCCAAAACCTACCTGCTGAACACCACGCCCCCGGGCCAGGTGCCGGAGGCCATGGTGGATACCTACCTCACCCAGGGACCGCGCATGGTGGAGTTCCTGCGCGAGCGCACGCGGGTCAGTTATGTAACCCTGGAGCACTATCCCGATTACTACTCGGACAAGGACGGGTCCATGCCCGGCCATCGCAGCATGGAGCCGGAGCCGGTCAACGCGGACCTGCTGGGTGAGCATGCAAAGACGCTGCGCAGGACGCACCAGATGATGCACCTGGGCGGGCGCATCGGCTTCACCCAGGTGGAGGCGGCGCTGTTGATGGCGCAGCTGCCGGGATGGTGGAAACTGGCAGCAAAGCTGGTGTTCGATTACGTCACCGATCTGGGCTGGCGATTCAAGGGCGACAAATATGCCCGTCGGCTGACCTGCGGCTGCGCGGGCGTGGCGCGGTTGCGCCTGTCCATGCTGGACCGGGATATCCCCCTCTGGCTCAACACGCCCATGCAGTCCGTGATCACCGATGACAACGGTCGCGTGGTGGGTCTTGAAGTGACCCGAGATGGCAAGCCGATGCGCATTGAGGCGCGCAAAGGGGTGGTGCTGGCGGCGGGAGGCTTTGAGCACAACCAGGCGATGCGTGAGCAGTACCTGCCCAAACCCACCAACCACTGGTGGAGTGCCGGCAGTTATGACAATACCGGTGACGCCATACAACAGGGACTGAAGCTGGGTGCGAAGATGCACATGCTGGATGGGGCGTGGTGGTGCAACACCATCTCTGTGCCCGGTGAGCCTATCCCGCGACTCAGTATCATGGAGAAGTCCTATCCCGGGTCCATCGTGGTGAACAGCGCAGGCGAGCGCTTCAGTAACGAATCCCAGAATTACATGGCCTACCAGTTGGAAACCTTCGCCAAGCACACGGATGACTATCCCTGTGTGCCCAGCTGGCAGGTCTTCGACGCCAACTTCCGCGCCTCCTACTTTGTGGGACCCTTGTACAACAGCAAGTTCCGGCCTGACTGGGCGCTGCCCAAAAGCTGGGAGGAGGCGGGCTTCGTGGCGCGGGCTGACAGCATCCGCGAACTGGCGGCAAAGATTGACGTTGATCCCGACGGCCTGGAGAGCACAGTCGCCCGGATGAATGAGTACGCTCGCACTGGCAAGGATCTGGACCTCAAGCGTGGCGATGCACTGTACGACCGCTACTACGGTGACCCGCGGGTGGAGCCCAACCCCTGCCTGGGCCCGATCCAGAAGCCCCCGTTTTACGCGATGAAGGTCGATCCCGGTGATTTCGGCACCCAGGGCGGTATGGTGGTGACGCCCGATGCCCAGGTGACCCGGGAGGATGGCAGCGTGATAGAGGGGCTGTACGCGATCGGGAACTGCAGTGCACCGGTATTGCCAACCTATCCTGGTCCTGGCGCGACACTGGGACCGGCGATGACCTTCGGCTACCAGGCTGCGCGCCACATCACCGGCTGGACGGAGTAGTCGTCCCTGAAGGCCGGGCCGC
>JAZBPS010000261.1:0-3955 GCA_036353375.1 Halieaceae bacterium
ACACAGCGCTTCCAGATGGCCGAGGGCGGGGTTGCCAGCGTTACGCACGCGCCGCTGGATGGCGATGATGACGACATTGAGGGCCTTGCCGATCTCGACACCGGGGATGATCTGGACGTGGCCGACGATCTGGCGAAAAAGGCTAGCTAGCAATGGCTCTGGCGGAATACCCCAGCATCCCGGATGAAGAGCTGCCTCGCTGGGAAAGCTGGATAGAGAACACTACCGGCATCGCGCTGCGGGGACGCAAGCACGTGCTTGAGCAGGGTATCTATCCGCGGCTTCTTGCCTGTGGTCTTTCCAGCCTGGAAGAGTACAAACGCCTGATTGACCTGGGGCAGGGCGGGGGCCTTGAAAAGGCTGCGCTCATCGACCAGCTCACGGTCAAGGATTCGAGCTTTTTCCGCAACGAGCAGGCCATGAACGCAGTCGGTGAATATCTGCTGCGCCTGTCCCGGGAAGTGGAAAAGGACGATTACGAGCTGCGACTCTGGTCGGTGGGTTGCGCCCTGGGCCAGGAAGCGTGGTCGCTGGCGATGGTAACGGCAGAGTACTTTGAGTACACCGACCAGCGCTGGGTCGTTATGGGCACCGACATAAGCCCGACGGCGGTCATACGGGCAAAGATGGGACAGTACACCGACAAGCAGATGGCCAACGTGAATGAAGCGCGACGCATGCGTTTCTTCGAGCGGCGGGGTGAGGACTGGGTGGTTGAGCCCGGACTGCGGGAGCGGCTTCGTTTCGGCACATCCAATTTGCGCGACATAGAGAACTGCCCCTTCAGAGGGCAGGATGTGGTGTTCTGCCAGAACGTTTTGATTTATTTCAGGGAAGACACCGTACAGCGGATTCTGGACGAGCTGGTGGCGCGCCTGAATCCCGGCGGGCTGCTGGTGTTGGGTGCGGGCGAAGCCCCCAACTGGAAATCTCCCCGGGTAGAGCGATGGATGCCGGGCAGACTCAATGCCTATCGCGTTTGCTAATGGACATGAGCTATGACACAACACTTTGATTTCGTTGCGCTCGGTTGGGTAGAGAAATACCTGCGGGAGGAGATGGACACCGCCAAGTCCCATCTCCACGCCTATCAGCGTGAACCTGATGAAATGCGCCATTTGCGCGAGGCCCTGCGCAATATTCACTCTGCGACCGGCGTATTGAAGCTCTGTGCATTGGATCCGGCTGCCTTGCTCACCCAGGAAATAGAACGGGTGATTGGCCAGATGATTGTCGGCAAGATTGCTGGCGAGGCCAGGCGTCTGGCGATGACTGAGTTGGCGGCTGCCATGGAAGCACTGCCTGCGTATCTGGCGAATGTGCGCGCCAAGCGTGAGGTATCTGCTGGCGCCATCGCCAACGTGATCAACGACTTGCGGCATTTTGGCAATCGCCCTGCGTTACCGGATTCACTTTTTTTCAATCCGCCGGTTAAACCCACGGCGGGTATTACCGCTGGCAAGCAGCCCGCAGAGGAGGCGAAGCTCAAGCAGTTCGCAGCTCGTGCGATGCGTATATGTGCCCAGCACTCGAAGGGTGCGCTCAAAAAAGAGCGTGACTCCCTCAAGCAGATGTTCGCCGTGGGCAAATACGCGGCGCAGCTACTGGCCGGCTCGCAAATGGAAGCGTATTTCCGTTGCCATATGGGGCTGATCGAGGCGCTGGCCCAGCCCGGATCAAAAAGCGATGAAGTCATCGTCGATATCTTCAAGAACACGTTTGCGTTCCTGAAGTCCATGGCGCTCACCGGCGAGCGCGCGGTTGAGGAGGCTGTTCCCGGTGCGTACATCAAGAAAATGCTGTACTACATCGCCAAGGCGCCCACGCCCACCGCATTGCAGAAAAGCCTGCGGGACACCTTCGACGTGCACAATGTGGATGATGTCGGTGTTGCCAGTGCGGGCCGGCTGATACAGGAAGACGACCTGCTGGAAGCGTTGAACGACACCATGTCCCAGTTGCTGGACGTGATGGAGTTCATGACATCCCAGCACCGGGAGATATCCTCGGCGAACTCCGTGCTGGTGAACACCATCGTGCCCAAGCTGCGGCAGGTGGGCCTGCAGTTGAAGGCTATCGGCCTGAATACGCATGCAGAGAGCATTAATGCACAGTACGAGAGCCTCAAGGCCCTGTCGGAGCGCGACGAGCCAGCGCCGCAGGCAGACTTGCTGGAGTTCGGCGGTGCACTGGTTGCGGTCAAGGAAAGCCTGGAACACAAACTAAAGCACGGCCTGTCCGCAGAAGGCGACAGCATGGGCCATGACCTTGATTCTGCGATCATGGCGCAGACCTTCCGTTGCCTTAGCGACATGAAGGGCTCCATTAACCGTGAGTTCGCGCGCCAGGACCTTATCGACTTCATCGCTGCCCGGGACAGCGAGGCCCCTGTGACGGTGGCCCAGCTGCGGCCCGTGCACCGCGCGGCATCCCTGGTGGAAAACGACGCCGTTCAGGAAGCCGTCGCCAACTGGGAGACCGGCGAGCTGCCCGGTCGCGCAGAGCTGGTTGAGCTGGCGGAGAAGCTGCTGGTTGAAATCCCTGAAAATGCCTACGCACAGCAGGCGGCCGCCGATATGGAGCAGGTCGTTTCTGTGCTGTCGTTGATGGAGGACAAGCAGCGCGAATCACAGATTCTTGGTGATTGCATACGGTTTATACGCGATTCCATCGGGCTGGGCGGGCTGATCAATGACGCTGGCATGGCCTGCTTCGCGGAGGCGATTGCCGCGTTGGAACAGTTCATGGAGCGGCGCACGGAAGACCCGCTGGGCAATGCCGACGATCATCTTGACCGGGCCGAGGTCCGCTCAAGGCAGCTCGCGACATTTGTCGAAGAGCGTGCATCCGCGCTGCCCGCTGCTGATTCCCTGGTGCCGCTGGAAGAGGGTGGCGAGGCATCCACCGAGATCGAGGACATAGAGGTTCCGGCGGAGATTGCGGATGCATACGTCGAGGCTGAGACGACAGACGAGGATCCCTTCGGGGAAGACAGTCTCGACGCGCACAGTGCAGACGACAGCTCGTCCATGGATATGGATCTGGAGGAGCGGGACCACGAGGTGCAGCAAGCAGTTGCGGCACTTGAGTCAGCCGCACCGGAGTCGGCTGCAGAGCCTGCGCCGGCAGTCACCGGCGGAACACCCTGGCGCGAGGCGCTGGAGGCGTGGGCGGAAGCGTCCATAGATCGCGGTGCCGATGCGCCGCTGGAAAATCCCGATGCTGATATCGACGAGGAACTCGTTGAGTGTTTTGTCGAGGAGGCACGCAAGTACATCAGGAAGCTGGAAGATACGACACCGCGGTTCGCGGAAGACCTGGACAACGAGAAATACATCCTTGATGTACGCGCGGTGTTCCATACGATGAAAGGCAGCGCCAGAACCATTGAGCTGCATGAATTTGGCGAATTCATGTACGACATGGAGAAGGTATTCAATGCGCTGCGTGACGGCTATATCAAGCCCACGGCAGAGATCGCAGTGCTGTTGACGGCTGTCTCCCAGCGCCTGCCCTCGCTTGTCGACCTGATGATGGAGCGCGTGCCTTTCTACACGGCTGACTTCGGTGTCGTCCACCAGATCGCAGCAGCAATCGCCGGCAAGAAGTTCGACCCGACCACATTCAGGGTGCAAACAGGCACCAACGCGGCAGCAGAGGTTCCTGCCGAGGCGAACGCGGCAGAGGTGGCCGATGACCCTGCCAGCGCTTCGACTGTAGACGCAGAACCCGCCACGGAAGCCCCCGCTGAGCTTGAAGACGTGGATGTGCAGGCGGAGCCTTATCCCGAGAGTGTAGCGCCCGGTGAGCTGGACCCGGAGGATATACCGCTGACTGAGCCGCCTATGGATGATTCTGGTGGCTTCGATGAGGAGACAGTAGCGGGGGACCCCCTCAGCCCAAAGCGCGTTGGCGCCTCCGATCCAGAACAAGCTCTGGAGAGTGAAGGCGCCAC
>JAZBPS010000262.1:0-3406 GCA_036353375.1 Halieaceae bacterium
GGTTTGAGGAGCAGCGCCAGCAGCGGCGTTGATTTGCCGCACACTCTGCATCGTGGTCGGGGGACGCGGTGCAGTGTGACATCAGCGCCGGGATTATTTACCAGAGGCGAAATACAGCCTAAATCGGTGGATGCAACGTCTTTCCGGATTTCCAGCACGCGCGCAAGCGTAGGACAGCCGTTTGAATAATGTGACAGCTCCCTGAACGGGGCGAGAGAAGGCGGTCTACGTGACCGCCGCCCGGATGTTCAGGCCGCGGACGCCTGCTTATCGTCGTCCTGAGTTTCGATATCGGCGTCGACTTCAGAAGCTTCGGCTTTTGCCTCCAGCTCGGCGACGCGGTGCTTGAGCTCCGCATTTTCTTTCTTTGACTGGCTCAGGGCCTTCTGCAGACTCTCGTTGTCCTTCTGCTTGTCGGCCAACTTCTTCTTGCTCGCATCGAGATTTTTCTTCATGCGGGCCGGGTCGTACTGCGTGAGGGTCTTGTTCTCGGCGCGGACGGCGTCCAGGTCTTTTTGCAGGCTTTTCAACCGCTGCTTTAACTCAGCAATTTCGCCCTGCAGGTTCTCGGCGCGGTTGTGAAGTTCGCGGTTACGCTGCTCAACTTTCTGCGTGTCGGCAGCCTTGCCGGACAGTTCGGTGAGGGTTTCGAGCTGCTTGTCGATGGTGGCCTGAAGTTCGGCCTGCCGGGCCTGGGCGGCATCGATTTCTTTCTGCTTGCTGTCCAGCTGTTGCTGGTACTCGGCGCGAAGCTCTTCCTCGAGCTCCATGATTTTTTCAAGTCTGTTGGCTGTGAGCATCCGTTCCTGATCGGTCGTTTGATAGGTTTTTGTTAGACGAAAAAAGGGGGCTGCATCACTGCAACCCCGGCTTTTCTCTGGAATATGGCTCCGCCTGCTGGGCTCGAACCAGCGACCCACTGATTAACAGTCAGTTGCTCTACCAACTGAGCTAAGGCGGAATGAACTCGTCGGAGGCCGCGTATATTAATGATGCGATCTGGGAGGGTCAACCGCTATTTGCAAGCCGCACCCTCAATTTTCGGTGCCGGAGTCGTCTGACGGATGCGGTGGCTGCGTAAATTCCTCATAATGGCCGGTCGGCACCACACTGCACGGGAAACCATGTCCAAGCCTTTCGAAGTTGTATCCGATTACACCCCTACCGGCGACCAGCCGAAAGCGATAGCGCAGCTGGTAGAAGGGGTGCAGGCGGGTCTGGCATCGCAGATTCTGCTGGGCGTTACTGGTTCGGGCAAAACCTTCACCATCGCCAACCTGGTGCAGTCGCTGCAGCGGCCCACCATCGTTATGGCGCCTAACAAAACGCTGGCGGCCCAGCTTTACGGCGAGTTCAAGGAGTTTTTCCCCCGCAATGCGGTGGAGTACTTCGTCTCCTATTACGACTACTACCAGCCCGAGGCCTACGTGCCGTCGTCGGACACGTTTATCGAGAAGGACGCGTCGATTAACGACCACGTGGAGCAGATGCGGCTTTCGGCCACCAAGGCCCTGCTGGAGCGGTCTGACTGCCTGGTAGTGGCCACCGTGTCTGCGATTTACGGCCTGGGAGATCCCGAGTCCTACTTCCGCATGGTGTTGCACGTCAGTCGGGGCGAGCAGATCGACCAGCGCGGCATTCTGCGCCAGCTCGCCGAGTTGCAGTACACCCGCAACGACATGGACTTCAAGCGCGGCACCTATCGGGTGCGGGGCGATGTGGTGGATATTTTCCCTGCCGACTCCGAGAAGGACGCGGTGCGCATAGAGCTGTTTGATGAAGAGGTGGAAAAGATCAGCCTGTTTGACCCGCTCACGGGCGCCATAGAGCAAGACCTGGCGCGTATCACCATTTTCCCCAAGACCCACTACGTGACCACCCGGGACCGGGTTTTGGGAGCCATTGAAGAGATCGAGGTCGAGCTGGAAGACCGGCTCAAGCAACTCAAGGACAACAACAAGCTGCTAGAAGCCCAGCGGCTGGAGCAGCGCACCCGCTACGACATCGAGATGATGCGCGAACTTGGCTTTTGCCAGGGCATCGAAAACTACTCCCGTTACCTGTCGGGCCGCGCGCCCGGCGAGCCGCCGCCGACCCTGTTTGATTACCTGCCGCAGGATGCGCTGGTGGTGGTGGACGAATCCCACGTGGGCATCCCGCAGATTGGCGGCATGTACCGCGGCGACCGGGCTCGCAAGGAGACCCTGGTGGAGTACGGCTTCCGGTTGCCCTCGGCGTTGGACAACCGGCCCCTGCGCTTCGAGGAGTGGGAAACCATGGTGCCCCAGGCGATTTATGTGTCGGCTACCCCCGGCCCCTATGAACTGGAGCATGCCGGCCGTATCGTAGAGCAGGTGGTGCGCCCCACCGGCCTGGTGGACCCCCAGGTAGAGATCCGTCCCGCCAGCAGCCAGGTGGACGATTTGCTGTCGGAGATACACACCACCGTGGCAGCGGGGGATCGGGTGCTGGTGACCACGCTTACCAAACGCATGGCGGAAGACCTGACCGATTACCTGTCAGAAAACGGCGTCAAGGTGCGCTACCTGCACTCGGATATCGACACGGTAGAACGGGTGGAGATCATCCGCGACCTGCGCCTCGGCGAGTTCGACGTGCTGGTGGGCATCAACCTGCTGCGGGAAGGGCTGGACATGCCCGAGGTATCTCTGGTGGCGATACTCGATGCGGACAAGGAGGGCTTCCTCCGTGCGGAACGCTCGTTGATACAGACCATCGGCCGTGCGGCGCGGAACCTGAATGGCCGTGCGATTCTCTATGCCGACCAGGTTACCGGCTCGATGAAGAAGGCAATCGATGAAACGGAACGCCGCCGCGCCAAACAGGTGGCGTATAACGAGGAGCACGGCATCACGCCGGTCGGCATCACCAAGGGCGTCAAGGACATCATGGAAGGTGCTCATGCGCCCGGCGCACGCGGTAAAGCTCGCGGCCGTGGCCGCGACCGCAAGGTGGCCGAGGATCGCGCAAACTATGCCGCCGAGGTCATCAACCTGGCCCCCGAGGCCCTGGCGCGCAAGCTCAAGCAGATGGAAGACCAGATGCTGGAGGCTGCCAAGAACCTGGAATTCGAGGAAGCCGCCCGCCTGCGCGACCAGGTCGCAGAGATCAAGCAACAGGCTTTTCTAAACCAGGCCTGATCTATATAATCGCGTCCCCTGACAACAGGACCATAGCTCAGTTGGTTAGAGCGCTACCTTGACATGGTAGAGGTCGGCGGTTCGAATCCGCCTGGTCCTACCAAATAAAAAAGGCTCACCCGGTGGGGTGAGCCTTTTTTATTTGCAGGTTGGTCGGGTTAGAGCTGGCTCCGGTTCGACAAACTGCGACCGAAGGAGCAGTTTGGACGAGCTGCGAAGCAGCGAAGCCCCGAAGGGATGATTAC
>JAZBPS010000263.1:0-2863 GCA_036353375.1 Halieaceae bacterium
CCTTCAAGGTAGGCGCCGACCCGGACATGTCCCTGGTGCGCGTCCAGAACCGGGTCAAGCTGGCCGAGCCCCAGCTTCCCTCGGAAGTTCGGGCTCGCGGCATCACCGTCAACGAACGCTCCCCCGATATTCTCAAGGTGGTGAGCTTCTATTCCCCCAACTCCACCTACGATTACAAGTTTCTTTCCAACTACGTCGATATCAATATCCAGAGCAACATCGCGCGCATACCGGGCATTTCCTCCGCCGAGATCATAGGCGAAGCCGAATACTCCATGCGCTTGTGGCTGGACCCCAATCGCATGTCTCAGCTGGCGGTAACCACCGGTGACGTTATCGCCGCTCTGCGGGAGCAGAACGTGCAGGTTGCTGCAGGCAAGATCGGCGCCCCGCCCTTTGAGGGCAAGCTGCAGACAGAATACAGCCTGCAGGTTAAAGGGCGGCTGGAACAGGCGGAGGAATTCGAAAACATCGTTCTGCGGGCCAACGCCGACGGCTCGGCCTTGTACCTGCGGGATATCGCCCGCGTGGAACTGGGGCAGGCGGACTACGCCTTCTCCGGGGAATTCAACGGCACGCCCGCTGCCAACCTGGCGCTGTACACGCAACCTGACGCCAACGCCCTGGCGGCTGGCGAGGCGGTCAATGCGGAGCTTGAAAAGCTGTCGCAGTATTTTCCCGAGGACCTGAAGTACAGCGTCAGCTACGACACCACGCGCTACGTGTCCACGGCTATCCGGCAGGTGACCGAGTCCCTGTTCGAAGCCATTGCGCTGGTTATCCTGGTGACCTTCATTTTTCTGGGCAACTGGCGGACCACGCTGGTGCCCGCCATAGCGATTCCGGTGTCACTGGTAGCGACCTTCGCCGTCATGTTGTTGCTGGGTATGTCCATCAATACGGTCACCCTGTTCGGGTTGATTCTCGCCATTGGGATTGTGGTGGACGACGGCATCCTGGTGGTGGAAAACTGTGACCGCCACCTGCGCGATGACCCCAACATGCCCCCCAGGGAGGCGGCATCACTGACCATGCGCGAGGTCGGGGGCGCTGTCATCGCAACAACCCTGGTATTGCTGGCTGTGTTCGTCCCGGTCGCATTGCTGCCCGGCATCACCGGGGTGATGTATCGCCAGTTCGCCGTCACGATCTGCGTGGCGGTGGTCTTCTCCTCAGTAAATGCGCTCACGCTCAGCCCCGCGCTGTGCAGTTTGCTCCTGAAGTCGGGGACGCGCACGGAGAGCGGCTGGTTCCGGGCATTCACCCGCCGGTTTGACGCCCTGACACACCGCTACGATTCCGGCGTTCGCTGGCTGCTGCGCAAGCTGGTGGTGGTTGTGGGCGCCTATGTCGCCGTGATTGCGGTGCTGGGCTTTGGCGTAATCTCCACTCCGACCGCGTTTGTCCCCGACGAGGACAAGGGCGTTATGTTGCTGGGGCTGCAGCTTCCCGATGCCGCCTCCTTCACCCGCACCGAGGCCGCCATGGCCAAGGTGGCGGACTTGCTGCAACAGGATGAGCGCATTGAGTCCATTACCGCGATTACCGGCTCCTCGGTTTTGACCGGCGCGCTGCAGAGTAACGCAGGCACCATGTTCCTGGTCCTGAAACACTGGGACGAGCGCCAGGGCAGGGAAAACCAGGTATTCGACATCGCGCGGCGCGTGAATGCGATGGCGTTCCAGGCTGTACCCGAGGCGCAAGTCTATGCCATACCGCCTCCGGCCGTGCCCGGCATGGGCGCAGTGGGCGGCCTGGAACTGGTCCTGCAGGACACCGTCGGGCGCACCGCCTCGGAGCTGAACGAGATGGTCAATGTGACGGTGGTACAGGGCAACCAGTCGCCCGCACTCAACGGCGTGTTCAGCACCTACAGAGCCAACGTGCCGCAGTATTTCATCGACGTGGACCGGGTCAAGGCGAAGAACCTGGGCGTACCCCTGGACGAGATATTCAACACGCTGCAGGCCCAGATGGGCTCCTATTACATCAACGACTTCAACCGCTTCGGCCAGACCTATCGCGTGGTCATGCAGGCTGACTCCGAATTCCGGTCGGACCTCGAGGACCTGGACCAGTTCTACGTGCGGTCCAGCCGCGGGGATATGGTGCCGCTCAGTACACTGGTAACCACCCGGCCCGTGCTGGGTCCTGATGTTGCAGAACGCTACAACCTGTTCCGCTCTGCGACCATACGCGGCAACCCGGCAGCCGGTGTCAGCTCCGGTGCCGCAATCGAGGCCTTTGAGGAAGTCGCCAACAACACACTCGCACCCGGCTACCGCTTCGAGTGGACCGGCTCCGCCTATCAGGAGAAGGCGGCGGGTGGTCAGGCACCACTGGCGTTTGCCCTGGCATTGATTTTCATCTACCTGTTCCTGGTCGCGCAGTACGAGAGCTTTTCCGTGCCACTGGCAATTATCATGGTGGTGCCTATGGCCATGGGCGGGGCCATTGCTGCCCTGCTACTGACGGGCACGGCACTGAATCTCTACGCACAGATCGGGCTGGTGCTGCTGATCGGGATGGCGGCAAAAAACGCCATCCTGATTGTCGAGTTTGCCCGTCGGCAGCGGGAGGTGGACGGCCTGGATATCGCGGAATCGGCGCGCAGCGCCGCCACACTGCGTTTCCGCGCAGTCTGCATGACGGCCGTCTCATTCCTGCTGGGTATTATTCCCCTGGTGCTCGCCAGCGGCGCAGGCATGTACGGCCAGCGCTCGCTGGGCTATACCGTGTTCGGCGGGATGCTGGCGGCGCTGCTCGTGGGCACGCTGTTCATCCCCGCGTTCTATAACATCGTGCAAAGTATTCGGGAACGCGTGTAAGGCCGGGTTCACTGACCGGCCCGCGCCCCCTACTA
>JAZBPS010000264.1:0-5720 GCA_036353375.1 Halieaceae bacterium
CGCCCCAGCCCATCAGCCAGATCATCCTCGCCCAGGCCCTGGTCGGCCAGGAGCGCTGGGAAGAGGCCGTGGCGCCCCTGCAAACCGCGATACAGATGCAACGTGATATGGGCTCCACGCCCCGTGAGAACTGGATGGTGATGCTGTCGTCGGTGTACTACTCGCTGGAGCGCTACGAAGACATGCGCGACATCATGTACGAGGTGGTAAGCCTGTATCCCCGGGAGCGCTATATCCTCAACCTGGCCGCCCTGCACGGGCAGCTGGAGGAAACGGACAAGCAGATGGCGCTGGTGGAATCGCTGCGCGACGATGAGCGGCTGGAAAAAGGCTTCCACTTCGTGACCTTGGCCAATCTGTTTATGTCCCACGGCACGCCCTACAAGGCGGCGGTGCTGCTGGAGGAACAGATCGCTGCCGGCAATGTTGAACCGACACGGCAGAACCTGGAGCTGGCCTCCCAGGCCTGGTATACGGCAGGGAATGAGGCCCGCGCCATTCCACCGCTGGAGCGGGCGGCGGAGAAAGAAGATGACGGTGAGTTGTTTGTGCGCATCGCCCGGCTCTATATGGACCTGTACCAGTGGCCAGAGGCGGAAAAAGCGGCTCGCCGCGCCCTGGACAAGGGCGTGGAGGAACCGGGTAATGCCTGGCTGCTGGTGGGCATGGCCCTGGCCCGCAAGGACGAGCTTGAAGCGGCGCGCAAGGCGTTTGTGAAAGCCGCCAAATACGAAGACAGTGAGAAGTGGGCCCGCCAGTGGATGCGCTTTGTAGAGACCGAACAAGCGCGGTATGCTGCACTCACCGAGGATATCTAGGCGGAACTCCCCGTCCCAGCGGTGGTCAACACAGCCGTGAATACATCCAGTTTCATACTTGCTCCCGCGACTATACCTTCTCTCGCGACTATACCTCCTCTCGCGACGTCGTCCGCCAGACTGCTGTTATGCCTGCTGCTACTGCTGCTGCCCATGACGGGTTCGGCAGAAGCCCGCGTGGGTGAACGCGCTCCGGACTTCGTGCTGGAAGACGCCTCCGGTGAACTCGTCAGCCTGAAAGACTTTCACGGCAAGCCGCTGGTACTGCATTTCTGGGCGCGCTGGTGCCCCTACTGCGAAAAGCTGCAGCCCGGGCTGCAGGCGCTGGCGGATGCGCGGGCCGGGCAAGGACTGGTGCTACTAGGCATCAGCTTTCGCGAGGATGAAAGGGTTGCGCCCCAGGCGGTACTGGCGTCTCGTGGCCTGCGCTTCAAGACGCTGGTGGACGGTGACGAGGTCGCCGATATGTACGGGGTGCGCGGCACACCGACCACCGTATTTATCGCCCGGGATGGCCGTGTGGTGGGTATGACCCACAGCTCCGACCCCGCCGACGCTGTTCTCACCCGCTTGGCCGACAAGATCGCCCAGTGAGTTTCGAGCCTGGCTACGCCGTGGGCGCGGGCGTGGTGCTTTTGCTGGTGTGGCTGGCAAGCCGGCTGGACCGGCGGCGGCACCAGGCAGAGATGGAGCGCATCCAGCAGCGCCTCGCCCAGCGGCAGCATCACGCCAAAGAAAACCGGAAATAAAAAAGGACGCTTGTGCGTCCTTTTTTGTGGAATCTGGAGCGGGAAACGGCCGGGGTCGCGCTCGACTTCGAACCGCGCAGCCGCAGGCTGCCACTCGACAGGGTCTTCGCCAGAATTCAGGCATAAAAACAGGCACAAAAAAAGGACGCGAGAGCGTCCTTTTTTGTGGAATCTGGAGCGGGAAACCGGGTTCGAACCGGCGACCTCAACCTTGGCAAGGTTGCGCTCTACCAACTGAGCTATTCCCGCAATGGCGTCCCCTAGGGGGTTCGAACCCCTGTTCCCGCCGTGAAAGGGCGGTGTCCTAGGCCACTAGACGAAGGGGACGTGTCCAACCCAAGGGTTGCTTTGGCTGCTGCCGTAAGGCTTTCACCGTATTGCTTCGTCACTTTGCCCGGGGCGACGGCTGCCTGCTCCTTGGCAAAGAGGCGCGCATTCTATGGCGCACGCTCGTAAACGTCAAGCCTGCGCAGGCCATTCAGAAAAAATTGCAAACTACTGCAATTTCAAGAGCTTGGCACGTTCTGCCTGGTAGTCAAGCCGCTCGCCCCTGGCGGCGGCATCGGCGCGCATATCCTCCAGCTGCTGGAACTGCGCCAGCTCCGAATCCGGCATGAAATGCAGGCATTCCCCACCGATAAACCAGAGCAACTCACGGGGAAACAGCGGCGCAAGCTGCGGGCAGCTGCCGAACAGGCGCGCCACCAGTGCCGGCCCCCGTTCGTAGACGTCCTGGCCACAAGCCAGCGCCTCAAACCCGGCTTGCAGGTCCCGCAAGGGATCGTCCGGCGAGGCGCGGCCGGCCTCCTGGGCCAGTCGCTCGCTGAAGCGCTGGGCCAGGGTGAGGCAGTAGTCCCGGTATTCGATGTCGTTCATAGGCGCTCGCGTCCCTCTACCGTTTGCAGGCGGCCGCACGTCAAGCTATTTGCCGCCTATATGCCGCCGGTTGTCGCACCAGCGAGGTCCGGGGGCTACAATACCGGGTTTTTGCCACCACCGCATACGGGAGTCTTATGACCGCCGCGCTATCGATTCGCGATCTCAGTAAAACCTACGGCAACAACGTGCAGGCGTTGCGGGGCATCAGCCTGGATGTGGAGGAGGGCGATTTCTTTGCGTTGCTGGGCCCGAACGGGGCGGGCAAGTCCACCACCATCGGTATCCTGTTTTCCCTGATCAACAAGAGCGGCGGCAAGGTGTCGGTGTTTGGCATAGACACCGACGAGAACTTCCCACTGGCAAAAAAGCATATCGGCATCGTACCCCAGGAGTTCAACTTCAACCTGTTCGAAAAAGTGGGGCATATCGTCACCACCCAGGGGGGGTACTACGGGCTCCCGCCAGACGTGGCACAGGAACGCGCTGAAAAATACCTGAAAAAGCTTGGCCTTTGGGAGAAGCGCGACGACCGGGCACGGGCCCTGTCCGGGGGTATGAAGCGTCGGCTGATGATCGCGCGCGCCCTGGTCCACGAGCCCCGGCTGCTGATTCTTGACGAGCCCACGGCCGGGGTGGATATCGAAATGCGTCGCTCCATGTGGGACTTCCTGCGCGAACTCAACGAAAGCGGCACCACCATTATTCTCACCACCCACTACCTGGAAGAGGCGGAGAGCCTGTGTCGCAACATTGCGATCATTGATCACGGCAGCATTGTGCACCACTCCAGCATGAAGGATTTGCTGCGCCAGTTGCATACCGAAACCTTTATTCTCGACCTGCGGGACGCAGTGCAGGGGGAAATTGCCATCGACGGGTTCCCGACCCGCCGTATCGACAGTCACACCCTGGAGGTGGTCAAGGATCGCGAGCAGGACCTCAACAGCCTGTTCGCAGCGCTGGCCCAGCAGGGGATCGCGATCAGCAGTATGCGCAACAAGGCAAATCGACTCGAGGAAATGTTCGTCAACCTGCTGTCCCAGGACAAACTGGCCGGGACGCAGGGCGATGCGCAGCCGGCGGTGGATGACACCGCGGGAGTTACCGCGTGAACAGCTTTGAGAAGTACATCGCCTTTCGCACAATTCTGGTTAAGGAAGTGCGCCGCTTCCTGCGCATCTGGCCGCAGACGCTGCTGCCGCCGGCTATCACCATGACCCTGTATTTTGTGATCTTCGGCGCCCTGATCGGTTCGCGCATCGGTGAAATGGGCGGCTTCAGCTATATGCAGTTTGTGGTGCCCGGCCTGATCATGATGTCGGTGGTGACCAACTCCTACTCCAACGTGGTGTCCTCGTTTTTCGGCGCCAAGTTCAATCACAGCGTTGAGGAATTGCTGGTATCTCCGGTACCTAACTGGATCATCCTCGCGGGCTACATCACCGGCGGGGTTACCCGTGGCCTGATGGTGGCCCTGATCGTCACCGTGCTGTCGCTGTTCTTTGCAGACCTGGGCGTACACAGCCTGTGGCTGACCGTTGCTATCGTTTTGTTCACCTCGGTGCTATTTGCCCTGTTCGGCTTTATCAATGCCGTGTTCGCGAACAACTTTGACGATATCTCAATCATACCCACCTTCGTGCTCACGCCCCTGACCTATCTCGGGGGCGTGTTTTACTCACTGGAGCTGCTGCCGGATTTCTGGGAAGGCCTGTCGCGCCTGAACCCGCTGGTCTATGTGGTAAACGGATTCCGCTACGGTGTGTTGGGGGTGTCTGATGTGAACGTGGCCTTCTCCTTTGGCATGCTGTCCCTGTTCACCCTCATTGCCTTTGTCTACAGCATGCACCTGCTGAACACGGGCAAGCGGCTGCGCCAGTGAACCTGCTGGGAAAAAGCGTCCCGGCACCCTCGCGTTATGCGCCGGAAATCCTGCACCCGATTCCGCGGTCTATCGCCCGTGGTGAACTGGGGCTCGAGGGTCCGCTGCCCTTCCACGGTGACGACCTCTGGCATGCCTGGGAGCTGGCCTGGCTGGACGACACCGGGCAACCCCGTCAGGGGGTAGGGCGGTTCCGCTTCCCGGTGACAACCGCCAACCTGGTGGAGTCCAAATCCTTCAAACTGTATCTGGGCTCGCTTTACAACAGCCGCTTCGACGACATTCAGGCCCTTTGCACGACGCTGACCACCGATCTGTCGGCCGTGGCGGACGGGGCGGTGCAGGCGCAGATCCTGCAAATTGACGACCCGGCGCTTGCACCCACCCGGCTGCCCGGCCGTTGCGTTGACCAGGCGCAGATCGACACGGTCGCCGCAGCGCCCGACGCGGCCATGCTGGAGGTCGACCGCGGCGCGACCGGCGACTCAAGCCAGTACAGCCACGGGCTGCGCTCCCTGTGCCCTGTTACCGGCCAGCCTGATTGGGCGACGGTGGTACTGCACAGTCGCCGGGGCGCAGTGTCAGATGCCAGCCTGCGCGCCTATATCGCCAGCTTCCGGGAGCACCAGGAGTACCACGAGCAATGCGTGGAGCGCATGTTTCGGGATCTTGCTGCAGCGGGGCTGGAAGACTTCAGCATCCATGCCCTGTACACCCGCCGGGGCGGCATGGACATCAATCCCTGGCGCAGCACCGCCCCGGGTATAGGACCCATACTGCGAACCCAGCGCCAGTAGCAGGGTGCGCTTCAGGCCCGCCGCGCTCGCGGGGGGCTTTCAATTTTCAGTAGCAGCCGGATTTCCTCGGCGGCCATTTCATCCCCTTTTGCGACGGCGGCTACCAACTGTTGTTTGAGGCTCAGTGCCTCGCCGGCCGGTGCCGTGGATTGTGTGAGCCGGGTTGCGCTCGCTTCCATGTCCTTGTCTCCAGAGGGAGACGCCCTGTGCGTCTCACAGTGGGCAATTTACGTCCCAGGGCGGCTGTTTCCCTATGGCCGCAAGCGCCAGCGGCATGGCAGCGAACGACAGTCGCTTCGCTGGCAACGACAGTGCATTGTGTTAATATTCGCGCCCTTGTCCGGGGTGCCCCGGACATTCGGAGAGGTGGCCGAGCGGTCGAAGGCGCACGCCTGGAAAGTGTGTATACGGAAACGTATCGAGGGTTCGAATCCCTCCCTCTCCGCCAGTTTATGGCGGCCCTTGTGGTCCCCTCGCAACGATAGGTAGCGAACCCCGCCAGGCCCGGAAGGGAGCAACGGTAGTTATCGACTCGTGTGCCGGGGTGTGGCTGCTTGGGTCGCCTCCAATTCTTTTCGCGAACGGCTTTTATCGC
>JAZBPS010000265.1:0-4287 GCA_036353375.1 Halieaceae bacterium
AGCGGCGCTGATCGAGAACAGCGCTTAGAAGCTGACGCTGGCGCTGGCGCCGAACACGCGCGGCTCGTTGTCGAAGGCCGTCAGGTTGTTGAAGTTGATACCACCCTGCATGTTCTCTTCGTCGGTGATGTTCCGGCAGAAGGCTGCGATTTCCCAGTCGTACTTGCCGGAGGTCGCGCGATAGCCGGCGCGCACGCCGCCTTCGAACTGGCCGTCGGTACGGTACTCAAGGGATTCGAACAGGTTGAGGTTGGTATCACCCTGGTAGGCCCAGTCGGTGAAGGCAAACACCTCGCCGCTGCCCATCGGGTAGCGGAAACTCGCCGTGAAGTTGAACGTCATATCCGGCGCGTTGGGGAAGGGGTTGCCGTCGATGTTGGCCAGCGTGAGCGGGTTGCCATCGGGGCCGGTTACGGTGCGGGTGGAGTCTTTGATGGTGCAGATATCAAAGCCACAGATGGAGGTCTCCAGACCGGAGTCGTTGATCTCCGTTTCCACGTAAGCGTAGCCCGCGGTGAACAGCCAGTACTCGTTGGGTGCGAACTCGAAATCGATTTCCATGCCCACGCCCGTGCCCTCGTCGGCATTGATCAGGCGAATGCTGTTGCCCTCCTGACCGCCGGCCGCCGTGAACTGCTGGTCCTGCACCTCGTAGTAGAACAGGGCGGCATTCACACGCGCCTTGTTTTCCCAGAGGTTGGCCTTGAAGCCGAGTTCGTAGCTGATGCTGGTTTCGGAGTCGGCCACCGAGGGTGCGCCGAAGAAGGCGATGTCACGACCCTGGATGGAGGGGCCGCGGAAACCGCGTGCCACCTTGCCCCAGACAGTGGTGTTGTTGTCGATGCGGTAGGCCAGGCTAACGTTGCCGGACCACTCCTGGTCATCCACCTGCACATCGATGGGGACAAACACGGTGGAGCCCAGCGGCGCGGTCAGTTCCTTGTCGTCATCGGTGTAACGACCGCCGACGGTCAGCAACCACTTTTCGGTCAGGTCGTATTCAATCTGGCCGAATACCGCCCAGTTCTCGTTGGTGTGGGTGACCGTGGTGGGTGCAACGAAGCCAGGCGCGGTGGTGACATCCAGCTCTGAATCAAAGTAGAACGCACCCACTTGCCAGAACAGCCGATCGGCGTTGTTGCTGGTCAGGCGGAACTCCTGGGTGAACTGCTCGACGTCCGCGTCATCCTGCGTATCAGAGGGGAAGGGGATAAAACCCGGGCCGAAGGGCAGGATGTTGTCGAAGGCGCCACCAAAGCCGCCGTCGATGTCGCCGCGGGATAGGCCTTCTGCCTGCTCATAGGCGGTGATCGAGGTCAGGGTAACTGCACCCAGGTCGTAGTTGAACTTCAGGTTAACCCCGGTGTTCTCGTAGTCCTGGGGGTTGCCGCCGCCGCCGTCAAAGAACACCGTGTCGCGGTCGTAATTTTCGTTAAAGTCGTTGTCACCCTTGGTCAGCACGTTGGCGCGGAATAAACTCGCGCTGCTGCCGCTGAGGTCGCGGTGGTGTGCGCCCAGCAGGAAGTCCAGTCGATCCGTCGCCTGCCATGCCAGGAAACCCTTGACGGCGTTTTCCTCGATCTCACCGTAAGCGTCATTCTCGCCGGTGAAGCCGTTGTCTACCCAGCTGTCGCGGTTCATGCTCAGTACGGCGATACGACCCTGCAGGCCATCGGTGATCTCGCCACCCACGGCACCTTCGAAGTTCAGCGTGCCGAGATCACCCACGTCCAGCTTGGCGCGGCCGGTGAATTCCTCGGTGGGCTTGAAGGACTCAAACTTCACAATACCCGCCGTGGTGTTACGTCCGAACAGCGATCCCTGGGGGCCGCGCAGCACTTCCACCTGCTGGATATCAAACAGCGGGAAGCTCTTCAGGACGATGTTTTCCTTGATCACGTCGTCCATGACCACGTTCACCGGCTGGGAGGCCGCCAGGTCAAAGTCGATGTTGCCGAGGCCGCGGATGTAGAAACGCGGTGCCACACGGCCGTTGGAAGATTCGATGTAAAGGCCTGGAACCCGGGTGGACAGGCCGCGGATGTCAGCGCCACCTTCAAACAGGGCGGTGAAGCGCTCGCCTTCCATGGTGGAGATCGAAATCGGTACGTCGATCAGGTTCTGCTCGCGCTTCTGCGCGGTAACGATCACTTCCTCAAGCTGCGCATTGGCGAGCTGGGTCGTACCTGAGAGTGTTGCGGCAATGGCCAGCGCCATGGCCGTCTTGGCCGGGTTACTGGTGAGAGTACGGGAATTCATTGGGTTGGACCTCCGGTTTCTGTCCCCTGATAACAAGCCAACACAAACGTTGGCGACTGCGCCGGTGCGCGACAATTCTGTATTCTGTTATGGTTGGTGGCCGACTACACTGAACCTCGCTATTAGGCCAGATCAACCGCGGAAGCCGCAAGGTCTGGGGGATCAAATCGGCATTACTACCCATATTTAGGTTAGGACGAACTTACATGATGCGTTGCGTTACTGCGCCGCTGCTTTGCGGGCTCCTGTTGGCTGTTGCCATAACAAGCCATGCCCGGGCCGCGGAAGCCCCGAAGGAAGATGTGGACCTGATTGTCCGCGGTGATTACGTGCTGACCATGGATGCGGAGGATCGGCTGATCGAGCAGGGCGCGGTTGCCATCGCTGCGGACAGAATCGTGGCAGTGGGGCCCTGGCAAGACATTGACGCAGGCTATCGCGCGCCCACGGTGCTGCCGGGGGACAGCCGCGTTGTCATGCCGGGGCTGGTCAACGGGCATACCCACACGGCGATGACCCTGTTTCGCGGCATGGTGGACGATCTGGACCTGATGACGTGGTTGAACGACTACGTGTTTCCCATGGAGGGCCGCTTTGTAACGCCGGAGTTCGTTCGCATCGGCACCCGGCTGGCCTGCTGGGAAATGATCGAGAGCGGCACCACCAGCTTCCTGGACATGTATTTCTATCCAGAGGTGATCGCCAGCGTGGTCGACGAGTGCGGCCTGCGGGCGGTTGTGGCAGCGCCGCACATTGACTTCCCCAGCCCGGGCTTCAAGGGCTGGGACGACAGCTTTGCTGCGGCCATCGAGTTCGTCAAAGCCTGGCAGGGCCGTCACCCTCGCATCACGCCGGCCTTTGCACCCCACGCACCCTACACCGTGGTACCCGAACATATTGCGGCCACGGCCAAAATGGCGGCGGCGTTGAACGCCCCGGTATCCATGCACATCGCCGAGGCGCCCGCGGAGAAGGAGCTCATCTTCGAGCGCTACGAGACCTCCCCGGTGCAGCACGTGGCCTCAACCGGGCTGTTTGACCAGCGTCTGACCGGTGCCCATATGATCCAGCTGGACGCGGAGGATATCGCCCTGGTCGCCCGTAAGGGGGTGGGCGCGGTGCACAACCCTACCAGCAATATGAAGCTGGGCGCCGGGGTGGCGCCGGTCACCGCCATGATCGCGGCAGGGGTCAATGTCGGTCTGGGTACCGATGGTGCGGCGTCCAACAACGACCTGGACATGTGGGAGGAGATTCGGCTTGCGGCCCTGGTACACAAGCTGCACGCCGGCGATCCCGAGGCACTGCCTGCGCCCATGGCACTGGCCATGGCGACGCGCATGGGTGCCCACGCGGCGGGCCTGGGTGACAGCGTCGGCCAGCTGGTGCCCGGCAAGCAGGCGGACCTGATACAGGTGGACTACAGCCAGCAACGCCACGGGCCGCTCTACGATGTGCGTTCACACCTGGTGTACGTGCTGGACAGCACGGATGTGATGACCACGGTGGTGGCGGGCCGAATCCTGATGCGCGAGCGGGAGGTGCTTACCATCGACGGCGAAAAACTGCGGCGGGACGTGACGCAGGTACGCGATGCCATTCGCGCTGCACTGGCGGAACAGTGAGCCGGCTGCGAGCCGCGCTTGCGGCGTTCCTCATGGCGGCAAGCGGAGGCGCCAGCGCAGTGGACGTTGACACGCTGATCGAGGCGCTGGGGCTGGAGGCCCACGTGGAGGGCGGGTATTTCCGTCGCATCTTCCAGGCGGATCATCGAGACAGGATCAGCACGCCGGCAGGTGAGCGCTACACGCTGACCTCCATCCACTACCTGTTGACGGCGGATTCACCCGTGGGCCACTGGCACCTGAATCGTTCCGATATCGTGCATTATTTTCATCTGGGCGCGCCGATAACCTACTACCTGATCCATCCGGACGGTCGGCTGGAGACCGTGGTGATGGGCAGCGACGTGGCGCGAGGCCAGCAGCTGGCCCTGGTAGTCAGGGGCGGCACCTGGAAGGCATCCCA
>JAZBPS010000266.1:0-5463 GCA_036353375.1 Halieaceae bacterium
GGCCATCGCCACGGCGAACTCACTGAACAGCTTGCCGAGATTCCCCTGCAGGAAGGTGATGGGTACGAACACGGCAATCAATACCGCGGTGGTCGCGATAACCGCAAACCCCACCTGGCGCCCGCCGCGATAGGCCGCCACCAGCGGCGATTCACCCTTGGCGAGACGCCGATGGATATTTTCCAGCACCACAATACTGTCATCGACCACAAGACCGATAGACAGCACCAGCGCAAGCAGCGTCAGCAGGTTGAGGCTGTAGTCAAACGCCCACAGCAGGGTAAAGCTGGATATCAGGGAAATCGGCACCGTGGCGGCGGGAACCAGCACGCTGCGGGGATCTCCCAAAAACAGGAAGATCACCACGACAACCAGAATCGCCGCAATAAACAGGGTGCGATACACCTCCTTGATGGCGGCCTCAACGAACAGCGACTTGTTGTAGCTCTTTATGATGCGCATGCCCTCCGGCAGGGTGGCGTTGACCTTGTCTACCTCCTCGCTCACAGCCCGGGCGACGGTGAGGGCATTGGCCGTACTTTGCTTGACGAAGCCTATGCCCACCATCGAGTCACCGTTGCCGCGGAAGATGCTGCGGCGCTCGGCGCTCCCCAGCTCAACCCGTGCCACATCCCCAAGGCGTACAAGATAGCCATCATCCTCCCGGCGCAGCACCAGCTGTCGGAAATCCTCGGCGGTCTTGTAGGCCCGCTCGATGCGGATAACGAAGTCGCGCTCAAGGCTTTGCAGGGTGCCGGCGGGCAGCTCGATGTTCTCCCTGCGCACCGCATCCTCAACGTCCGCCACGGTCATATCCCTGGCCACCAGGGCGTTGCGGTCCAGCCAGATGCGCATGGAGTAGATCTGCTCGCCGGATACCCGCACGCGGGACACCCCGTCCAGCGCGGAGAAGCGGTCCTCGAGATAGCGGCGCACGTAGTCGGTCAGTTCCAGCGCCGTCATGCTGGGTTCCACCAGGTGCACCCAGAAAATCACCTCATCGTCGTCACCGGCTTTTTCCACCTCGGGCGGGTCCGCCTCCTCCGGCAGATTGTCCAGCACGCGGGACACGCGATCGCGGACATCGTTGGCGGCATTATCGATATCGCGACCCAGGCGAAACTCGATGCGGATGTTGGAGCGGCCGTCCTGGGAGGTGGAGGCCACGCTCTTGATACCCTCGATACCGGCAATCCGGTCCTCGATGATCTCGGTTATCTTGTTCTCAACAACTGCAGCCGAGGCGCCTGGATAGTTTGTGGAAACGCTGACTACCGCAGGTTCAATATCCGGATATTCCCGCAGCGGCAGCCTGTCGAAGGAGATTACGCCGAAGGCCACCAGCAGCGCACAGAAAACGGTGGCAAAGACAGGTCGCTTGACCGAGGTATCAGACAGCCACATATCAGCTCTCCACCACGCGCACGGCGCTGCTGTTGCCGCGCAGGCGCGCCACGCCGTCGCGCACAATGCGATCACCCGCGCCCAGGCCGTCGGTGATCTCGACCCAGCCGGGGCGCCGGTCACCAATTTCCACGAAGGTGCGGGAGGCAGTGTCGCCGTCCAGACGCCATACATAGTGGTCTGTTGAGCGGGACACCAGGCTTTCTTCAGGCACCAACAGCGCCTGGCGCCTGTCGCCCAGTATGGTCAGCTGCATCAACATGCCGGGCTTGAGGCGGCCATCGCTGTTATCGAACACCGCGCGCGCGGCAATAGAGCGGTTCACCGGGTCTACCCGGCTGTCTACCGCCACCACCTGCCCCTGGAATGCGCCGGGGAAAGCGGCCGTTGTGGCATTCACCTGTTGCCCCGCTTCAAGAAAGCGCAGGAATCGCGCAGGCACGGTAAAATCCAGACGCACCTTTGAGACATCGTCGAGGGTCGTAATCGTCTGACCGGGCTCTACCAATGCCCCCGGGCTGACCTCGCGCAAGCCAAGCACCCCCGCAAACGGTGCCCGCAGTGTACGATCATCGATTCTGGCGCGCTCCCGGGCAATGCGACTGCGCGCGATCGCCACCTGCGTGCGCCGCTGATCCAGCTCCGTCTGTGCCACCTGATTCTGTCGCACGAGGTTCTCCAGTCGGGCCACCTCGCGCTGCTGCTCCGCAAGCACTTCATGTTGTTCTTCCAGTGCCGCCTGCTCCTCGTCCTGCTGCAGGGTCACCAGCAAATCCCCTTTTTCCACCTGCTGACCGTCGCTGAAATGCAGCGCGCTGACGGTTTCCGATATGCTCGCCGTGATCGTAATGGACTCCCATGCCCTGAGTGTGCCCAATGCCTCCACGCGGCTCTGGAAATCCTCTGCCTTCACCTGCCACTCAGACACCGGGACGGGCATACGGGCAGCCGCGGGGCCAGCGTCCTTCCCAGCCCGCTGCTCCAGGGTGTACCACCCGGCGGCACCTATCACTACAAGCACACCGACAATCCATGCTGCGCGCATTAATCCTCCAGTAACGTCAATACGATATTGCGGAAACGAACCCGTCCCGAACCAAAATGCTGAAGCGCAATGAAACCCGGGGTGGCGTCTGCGTCCGTGAGTCGCGCGGTGAGTGTTTCATTTATCGCCAGTTCGACCCGCGGTCCACGGGCTTCCACCCGCAGGTGATTCCAGTGACCAAGGGTATCCACTTTTGCCAGCGGTGGCATGAACCGGAAAACGATGGCGCCGGTGCGGGCCTCCTGCTGCGGATGCTGGTCCCAGATATTGAGCTCAAGGCAGGTGGTGGGATGGATGTTGTCGCGCTGCTGGCAGCGAATAAACACACCCGAGTTCACCCCTGCATCCACGCTGAACTCCAGCGAAAGCACAAAGTTTCCGTATTCCGCGTCGGTAGCGAGATAGCTGTCCCGCTCACCGTCGCCGACCAGCTCACCCGCGCTGGCCCGCCAGACGCCGCTGTTCCCGGCCTGCCATCCCGTCAGGGAACTGCCGTCGAACAGCGACAGCGCCGCCAGCACCAGCAGTATCACACCAGCGTCTCACGCAGCCAGCGATTGCCACCCTGCTCTACCGCCTGGGCCAGGGCCCGGCGCGCGCCGTCCCTGACGTCCTGAGCCGTGTGCCCCGCAGCTGCAGGTTCGCTGCAGTAGCCTATACTGACTGCAAGCCGCAGCTTTTGCCCTTCCCCGACCACCAGGTCCAGCGTCTGCATGAGCTTGTGAAACTTTTCCACCACCCGCTGCATACCCTTGCCGCTGTCTCGCATGAGGATGCACAGGCGCGACGCATCGTAGCGGCCGATATCGTCACTGCCCCGCCGCAGGCAGAAGCGCAGGGCATCAGCAACGCCGGCCAGACAGGTCTCTGCACCGGCCTCGCCGTACTCGGTACGGAGACGCTCGAAATCGTCTATCTGGACCAGCGCGAGGCTGAACTGCGCGTTATCCGCCCTGGCCTTTTCAAACTCTGCCTCCAGAACCTGTTCAAAGGCTTCCGGCTGCAAAAGCCCTGTCAACGGGTTGTGGGCAAACACGTCCCGCTCGGGATAGGCGACCTGGGAGCGGGCCATCAGTTCGTAGAACGAAAGCAACCAGTTGATGCCTACCAGCATCAGCAGCAGGACCAGTACCCGCATGGAATAGCGAACCTCTTCCGGAAACGCGTCGTCCCGTTGCAGGTTGCCGACAAAGTGCTGTGACAGTACCAGCAGCAAAAACGCGCCGGTCAGCAGCGTGACCTTTTTTGCTGCACGCTTGCCCAGCACCAGACCGGCCAGCAACGGCAGCACAGGCGCTGCCAGCACCACGGAGCCGCTGAGGCCGTCGGACATCCAGGTCAGGCTCCCATACACGGCACAGGCGATGGCCATCACCGCAAAACCGCCGATGTCGGCACTGGCTTCATCGCTGACACGCGCATAAACCCCCAGCAGCCCCAGGGCGCAGATCAGCGCCACCCCGGTGGCACTGACCGCAATTTCGCCCGCCACCAGCGCGCGCAGGACCATACCCACAATAATGCAGCCGCCCAGTAACAGCGCGGTATTCCTGACAACGGTTGCGCGGGAGAAAGGTCTGTTCACGTGAAAGAACTTTTGCAAAGCGAAGGGCTATTGTAACAACAGCTGTCGAGACTCGCCCTATCGACGTGCGCCCTGGCACATCCCGGCCTGCATACCCTTGTACAGCGCCGCCCTGACAGTGCAGACTGTTGCAAGCTCCGCAGCAACCCCCTGGATGTCCACATGCTGTCAAACATGCTGCGCAAAGCGGTGCAGATCGAACCCGGCGAAACGCGTGCCACGCTTACCTCCTTCGGATTCGTGTTCGTACTTATGGCGGCGTACTACATTCTGCGTCCGGTGCGCGATGCCATGGCGTCTGACTGGACGGACGCAGAGGTCAGTTGGCTGTGGACGCTGAATTTTTTCATTTCTGCGGCCGTGGTATCGCTGTACGGAGCCGCTGTCTCCGGCATCCGCTTCCGACGTCTGGTTCCCTCGGTTTACGGCTTTTTCGCATTCTCTTTTGTCGCCTTTTACCTGGGCACCCAGGTCGTAACGGACCGGGATCTGGTGGACAAGGCCTTTTACGTCTGGATCAGCGTCTTCAGCCTGTTTCATATATCGGTATTCTGGAGCTTCATGGCAGAGCTGTTTTCCCGCCAGCAATCCCTGCGCCTGTTCGGATTTATCGGCGCGGGTGCCAGTACCGGCGCCTTGCTGGGCCCCACCCTGCCCGCCCTGTTCGTACAGCGCATCGGCACAGACAACCTGATTCTGGTAGCGGCCGGGCTGCTGCTGCTCACGCTGCCCGTGATCGCGCTGCTACAGCGGCTTCAGGCAGGCAACACGGGGGCAGGCACACAGGCGGTGAGCCCGGAATATGCGTTGGGAGGCAACCCGTTGGCTGGCTTTCTCGACTTTGTGCGCAGCCCCTACATGCTTGCCATAGGTTTGTTCATCCTGCTGTACACGTCGCTCAGCTCGTTCATCTACTTCGAACTGAAAAACCTCATGGCGGATTTCAGCCGCACCCAGCGCACGCAGATCTGGGCCAGCATGGACCTTGCTGTTAACACACTGACCCTGCTGACCGCCGCTTTCGTCACCGGCCGCATTGCGTCCCGGTTCGGGCTTGGAGTCACGCTGTGCAGCGTGCCGTTCCTGATATGCGGCGGTATGTTTGCCGTGGCTGCAGCGCCTTCGCTGGCCCTGGTGGTGGGTCTGCAGATCCTCCGGCGCGCCGGCAACTACGCTATCACCCGGCCGGGCCGTGAAATGCTGTTCACAGCGGTAGACCGTGAAACCCGCTTCAAGACCAAGCCCGTCATAGACATCGTCGTCTACCGGGGCGGAGATACCCTGAACGCCTGGGCGTTCACCGCGCTCACCCAGGGACTGGGTCTGGGCCTGGGTGCTGTCGCACTGGTAGGCGCAGGTATCGCCGCCATCTGGGGGCTGACCGGCCTGTACCTCGGGGGCATGTTCAAACGCCAGCCGACCGCGGCCC
>JAZBPS010000267.1:0-2740 GCA_036353375.1 Halieaceae bacterium
AGGCGGCACGGGCCTGGCCGTCCACTACCAGTGGGACAACAGCGTGGGGGATAGCACCTACACGGAAATTTCTCTCTTACTGTCGTCGCGGATCGAGGTGGCGCAGTAGTCATGGAAAATCTCGGCAAAAGCATAGAACGGCTGATTGGCCGCAAGAAAGGCAAGGGCCGGCTGCCGCCTGCTGCGGCACGTGGCGCGCTTGGGGTGGATGTGGTTGAGGCCACGCCGCAGTCATCGCAGCCTTCCAGCGGCGCCTTGAATTGGCCGATCACAGAAGAGGACATCGCCGACCGCGAATACCATCCAGAGGTCTTTTATCAGTCGCCCGACGGGATCTTTGTAATGCTGGTGTCGGCGCCGTCGAAAATGGTATTCACCGATGCCTACGGGCAGACCGGTGAAATGCACCCGGCCGATCCATACGAATGACGACCGTCACGCTGCGCGGCGGTCCCAAAGGGCCATTTGATAAGGTCAATCGCTTTGGTGCGCCGTGGCATGGGTGGGTATCCGGCGGTGTGCTCACGCCATTCAACGGGGGGCCAGCGAGATCAATCACGATCGGGGTGGCCGGCGGTACCCAGCCCCGTGTGGTGCGCAACCCCGTACTGCCGGCCGATACGCGCACGGCAGAGCAGGTGGCCTACGACGCCGCTAATTTTCTCGACTGGCAGCTGTATGCACTGGATTACGCAGGTTCGCTTTATGGTGAGCCGTACACCTTGATTCCACAGATAGACTGGCTGGTATGCGATGCCGCCGGTGCGGTGTGGATCGTGCGGGTGGCAGAGAGTGGCGAGGGGGCAGAAGGGCGAACAGTTGATGTCATATTGAGGAAGCGCTTTGGGGTGATCGGCAGAGAACCTGCTCCATCCGGCATTGGGGCAAGCGAGATAAACAGGACGCTGACCACGATCACGATACCTGGCGATGAGATGACGCCGACGGGTGCAGGCGATTGGCTGAGCCCAGGCATTAGCGGCAAAGGTGTGACAGTGTCCCCGTCAGAAAGCGGGCGGTCAGCGCTGATCAACGTTTTTGCCGGCAGCAGTGAGGGTACCCTGGAGACTGAGCATTTGCTGCGCGTGGTGCTCGAGGTATCCATCACCGGGGCCGGCGTGCAGACAGAGGGCGTGACCGAAGGGGACGGCCTCGGCGCGAGCATTTCTGTGTACAAGGCCGCTTCGGCCCTGGGGCAGGCAGAGAGCGTGACCGCCACCAACAGCAGCCCCTGCCCGCCAGAGTACGGCAGCACGGCGCTGAGTTTTTATCACAATGGCGAGGCAGACACGACCGAAACCGGCACCAGCTTTATCGAATACACAGAGACGCGCGACCTGATGTACGTCAAAACGAACAGTGGGGTGGCGCACGTGTCCCTGTCGAATCAGATGTCGCGAAGCCACGCTGTTTCTGCATACAAGCCTTCAACGGGCCTGGATTGGACGAACACGGAGACGGTCAGCCAGCAGACCGTCTTAGAATTTGCCGGCGAGTCCATCACGTACACAAATGGCTTTACGATCAGCACCAGTGGGTATACCCCTTACCCCTGCGTCACGCTGGGCAGCACAAAGAATTTTCTGGATTTCAGAATTGGCAACATCGGTGATTTGCTATCTGTGCACCAAGGGGACGATGACGATTTTGCGACTGCGGACGTTGATTACATCTACAAAGACGGCGAAACCACGCAGATCGCCAGCGGCACACCGAACAAGGGCGACTACATCATCCACCCGGTGCGCAAGGTATGGGCAGACGGAATGGCGGGCATCTGGATCTAGGCGGGGGCCATGGCCGATTTGCGGAGTCCTGGCCAAAGACGACAAAAACAGCATCGCAACCCTGGTGCAAGGCAAGTGCTAATTTCCGCTAATTTAGCAAACCAATGTGTAACTGCTCCCAGCATTTCCCCTAAGATGTTGATTCTACTGGAATACGCGGCGGGCTTTTAATCAATTGGTCGGGCGTTCGAGTCGCCCACGACCCACCATATAAAACAAAGGCTTACGAGAAATCGTAGGCCTTTTTTTTGGGAGCAATTCTGACTGTGCTCCCAGATTTGCTCCCAGCCTCACTTGATCGGTGTCAGCCACCGGCCACGCCGCAGGTAGTGTTTCTGCGTCAGTGCACGACTGGAGTGGCCCAACTGGCGGGTAGCGTCGCCGCCACCGTCTTCGATTTCGCTGGCGTGGGCAGCCCGCAAATCCTTCAGCTGGAAGAGTTCGTAATCCTCCGTCTGCCGCAGGCGCTTGCGCAGCCGCTGCCAGGCGGAGTCGATGCCGGAGGATGAAATCGCGAACAGGCGGGAGTCCGGAGAATCTGCCAGCAGTTTGCCGGTGACCCTGCGCAGGCTATCCGACCAGGCGATGCGGATGCGCTTGCCGGTTTTTCGCTCTGTGGTGTGGATGCCGTCTGGTTTGAGGTTGAATTCTGTCAGCCGCAGGGCATCTTCCCTGCGCAGCCCGGTGAGAAAGATCAGCCACATCAGTCGCCGTTCGCGGGTTTCGGCGCGGCGCATGACCCAGCGCAGTTCCTGGCGTGTCACGTCGCGGTCACGGCTGCGCTCGGGGTTGCGGTACTGCATGCCGCGCAGCTGGTTGTAGGGGATCATGCCCCAGTGGACGCACTTGGTGAGCAGGTGCCGCAGCAGGGCTATTTCGCGATTTCCGGCGATATTGCCGCGCATGTCGAGGTATTGAATGGCCATCGGCTGGGTGATTTCCTGCGGTTCCAT
>JAZBPS010000268.1:0-3342 GCA_036353375.1 Halieaceae bacterium
CGGGATAGCGGTTCAGCCACTCGGCGATGTTGGTCATCGGTCCCACCGCGACAATCGCCACCGGCTCCTCGCTGTCGGCGATCACCTGGTGTATCAGATCCATCGCGTGCCCGTCTGAGGGGCTGTCGGTCACGGGCTCATCTACCCACTGTCCAATATCGATCCCGGACAGTGTGTCGGAATCCACCTGCCATGGCTCGGGAAACACGAAATACCCGTCCAGCGGGTAGGCATCGCCGCAGGCCACGGGCGTACCGAACTGGCCGGCCAGTGCCATCAGGTTGCGCGCGTTATCCAGCCCGGGCTGGCAGTGGGATTCGCCGCTGGCGGAAACGGTCACGGCCACCACCTCGATGTCGGGTTCTGCCAGCAGGTAGAGCAGGCCCAGCCAGTCGTCGATAGCCATGTCGGTGTCGTAGATGACCGGGCGTGCGGAGACAGAGCCGGTAGCGAGCATGCCGCAGATAAACAGCGCAAACGTCAGGCGGGAAGAACGAAGAAATCGCATGGGTAAACCCTGGGTGTGAAACCCTCCAGTCTATCCCCGCTGGTTCCGTACCACTAGTCCGCAGCCGGTTCGTTATAAGCCAGGCTGAGGATGTTGCAGCGCGCGCGGGCGATGTATCATCGTCCGCCTTGAGAACAAGGAGAGCCGCGCCATGAGCCGCCTGATGTACAACGCATCGATCCAGACCTTCAGTCACCACCTGAAAAACCTGTCCGCCATGCTGAAGAAAGCGCGCAAGAACGCGAAGCAGCGGTCTATTGATGAAACTGTTCTGATCACCGCGCGCCTGGCCCCGGACATGCTGCCGCTGGCGGCGCAGGTGATGATGGCCTGCGACCACGCCAAGGGCGCGGCGGCCCGGCTGTCCGGCCTGGAGCCCCCCAGCTTCAAGGACGACCAGGTCACCTTTGATGGGCTGGAAGAGCGCATCAAAAAGACCCTGGCCTTTGTGCGCACGGTGAAGGTGTCGCAGCTGGAGGGCAGTGAAGACAAAGTGGTACCGCTGGAACTTCCGGTGGGCAAACTGCGTTTCAACGGCGGCGACTACCTGCACAACTGGGCCTTGCCCAACTTCTACTTTCACCTGACCACCGCCTACGCCATCCTGCGGGAAAACGGCGTGGATCTCGGCAAGGCGGATTTCCTGGGGCGCATCCCCGGCGTGGTGGCCAGCGGCCCGATTGCAAAGATGATGGGCCTGAAAAGCGAGAAGCCCGCGAAGAAGCCTGCCGCCAAAAAAGCACCGGCAAAGAAGAAAGCCAGCAAGGCAGCGCCGAAGAAGCGCTACATGGCCAAAGCCAGCAACACCAAGCCCATCGCCGGCAAGCGGCCCGCCGCGAAAAAGCGCTGACCGCCTGCCGATGAGGCGACGGCCGGGTACACTGACCGGGTAGGCAACCCCGGAGGCCCTCGGTGTCCCTGAAAAACCGCCTGTTCCAGAAAGGCAGCATCGCCGCCCTGGCGGTGCTGCGCCTCGCGGATTATTACATCAGCGGCAGTAATATGGGCCGCAGCATCGAGGAGGCCCGGCGCGACCCGCACACGGGATATAAATACCTGCGCGGGCTGGGCCCGGTGGTGCGCAACTACGCCAGCCGCGGCTGGCTGGTAGTGGGCTGGGACGCCATTCGCGATGCCTCCACCGATCCCCGCTTTGGCAATGACATGCGCAAGAACCGTTTTTTGTCCCGGGTCCTGCGGGCCTCGGCGGACGGCAAGCCGGTACCGGTGCTGGACAGCCCCTCCATGGTGGTACTGGACCCGCCGGACCACACCCGGCTGCGCAGGCTGGTGTCCCAGGGGTTCACCAACCGCTACGTGCAGTCCCTGGCGCCCAACATCCAGCGCATTGTGGACGAATGCCTTGCCGGCCTGAAGGAGGACTGCGGCAGCTTTGACGTGGTGGAGCAGCTGGCGCGCCCGCTACCGGCCATCGTGATTGCCGAGATGCTGGGCTTGCCGGAATCCGACCGGCTGCAGTTTCGCGCCTGGGCGGAGCAGATACTGGGCATTACCGCCATCGGGCAGCCGGAGCTGATCGAGCAGGCCGCCCAGGCCAACATGGAGCTGGTGGAATACTTCAAGCGCATTATTGCGCAGAAGCGCCAGCGGCCGGGCGATGACATCATCAGCCAGTTGATTGCGGCGGAAGAAGAGGGCGACCGGCTCGATGCCAACGAGATGTACGCCACCTGCACCCTGCTGCTGAACGCGGGCCACCTCACCACCACCAGCCTGATCGGCACCGGCCTGTGGTGCCTGCTGCGACACCCCGAACAACTTGCGCAGCTGCGTGCCAATCGCGGCCTGATGGATAACGCCATTGAGGAGATGCTGCGCTTTGAGGCGCCGGTGCAGTTTGTGCCGCGGTTTGCGCTGGAGCCGCTGGAGTTCTATGGCTGCCACATCAAGAAAAACCAGCTGGTGCTGCTGATGATCGCGGCGGCCAACCGCGACGAGGCGGCCAACCCGGACCCCGACACCTTCGATATCACCCGCGAGCAGGTCCGGCATGTCGCCTTCGGCCACGGGATTCACCTGTGCCTGGGCCTGTCGCTGGCGCGGCTGGAGGCGAAGATCGCCTTTAACGCCCTGTTGGACCGCTTTGACGACCTGGAGCTGCTGGACGCCGCGCCGCCGTTTTCACAGAACGCGCTGGTGCGCAGTGTGGACCGGCTGCGGGTACGCTATCGGCGCCATGCCCGGGCGGCCTGAGCCGCCGTCACTGTAGCTAGTCGTCCCAGCCCTCGGGCCAGTCGCGGCTGACCGAGCCAGTCCAGCGGGGCAGCCGCTTTTCAAACCAGGCCAGTCCGCCCTCGGCGGCATCGCGTTGCTGCATGCTGTGGCGCAGGGCCCGGGTTTCCAGCTCCACCATGTCCTGCAGTTCCATGGAAAGGCCACGCCACAGCAGGCGTTTGTGCAGCCCCATCACCAGCGGCGCACAGTGCTGCGCCATGTCCCCGGCGATTTCCATGGCGGTTTCCAATACCAACTCGGCCGGCACCACCCGGGAGGCGAGGCCCCATTCGCCTGCTTCGGTGCCGGTAAGTCGCGGGGCCCGCACCAGCAACTCGAAGGCGCGCTCAAAGCCCACAATACGCGGCAGCACGCTTTCCATGGCGAAATCCGCCACCACGCCGCGGCGGTTCTGCAGAAAGCCGTATTTGGCGTCTTCCGCAAACACCCGCAGATCGGCCTGCATGGCAATGCTCAGGCCCACGCCGATAGCGTGGCCGTTGCAGGCGGCAATCACCGGCTTGCGCACGTCCCAGGCCTGCATCGACAGCGGGCAGGAACTCATGTCCTCACCGGGATCGCCGAAGGTCTCACTGCCC
>JAZBPS010000269.1:0-21661 GCA_036353375.1 Halieaceae bacterium
CCGCACAATCTGGGGCGATGCGGACAACCTGGACAGCGACAGCTGGGCCGGCGACCTGGCCCGTTTTAAAGACACCTATTTCGACCGCTGGCCCGGGGATACCGCCTACACCCAGGGCGACTACGCCCGTCGCCACAGCGATGGCGCCTTCACCCTGCACGGCCGCTCGGACGATGTGATCAACGTATCGGGCCACCGCATCGGCACCGAGGAAATCGAGGGCGCCATCCTGCGCGACAAGACCCTGCGCAAGGACTCACCGGTGGGCAACGCCGTGGTGGTGGGCGCACCCCACGACGAGAAGGGTGAAACACCGGTCGCCTTCCTGATGGCAGCGCCCGGCAAGAAACTCACCGACGACGACCTGTCGCGCCTGCAGGGTCTGGTGCGCAGCGAGAAAGGCGCTACCGCCGTCCCCTCAGACTTCCTGGTGGTATCCGGTTTCCCGGAAACCCGCAGCGGCAAATACATGCGTCGCACCCTGCGGGCGATCCTGCTGGAGGAGCCCCTGGGCGACCTCTCCACCCTGCGCAACCCGGAGATCGTGGACGAGATTCGCACCGCGGTGGAGCAGTGGAAATCCTTTGGCCGGCTGTCGGAAGCGCGCCAGATCGTGCAGACCTGGCGCTACCTGCGGGTAGAGACCCACGAGATTGCCCCCAATCGGAACGTGGCCCTGCTGGTGGTGGACTCACCGCCGGTGAACTCCCTCAACGAGCGCTCACTGGACGAGTTCAATACGGTGCTGCAACACCTGCTGCACCAGCAATCCATCGCCGCGGTGGTGGTTACCGGTGCGGGCAATGCCTTCGTCGCCGGTGCTGACGTCAAGGAACTGCTGGAAGTCGGCGAAGAGGGCGATATGGACAGTGCCCGCACGCCCCCCAATGCCGCGCACACCGCGTTTTCCAACCTGGAGAATCTCGGCAAGCCAGTGATCGCCGCCGTCAACGGCCCCGCCCTGGGGGGCGGCAACGAGCTGGTGCTGTCCTGCGGCTATGTGGTGGCGGACCTGCACGCCCGCTTCGGCCAGCCCGAGATCAACCTCAACCTGCTGCCGGGCTACGGTGGTACCCAGCGCCTGCCCCGTCGCCTGCATCACGCCAGGGGTCGCGAGGGCATGTTGGAGGCGATTCGCCTGATTATTTCCGGTCGCGCACTGGATGCCGACGAAGCCGCTGCCGCCGGTCTGGTTGACCAGGTGGTGGGCGGCGACGGCAAAGGACCGGTGGCGGTTGCCATGGACCTGTTGCGGCAATACTTTGACGAACGCGGCCCGCTGGTGGAGGCCATGGCGTCGCGGGAGAACTACCTCGCCGGGCGCGAGAACGCCCTGCCCTTTGACGAGGCCATCCTCGATGACCCGGCGCTGGCACCGACCATTGCCCAGGCCCGGGCCGGTGGCCGGGGCCACGCGGTGGACCGCATACTCAACGCAATCAAGACCGGTGCCAGCGACGGCCAGAGCGCCGGGCTGCGGCTGGAGGCAGAGCTGTTTGCCGAGGCGGTATGTGACCCGCAGGCCGGGCCGCCTGGCATTCGCGCTTTCCTGGAACGTCGCAGCGCCGCCCTGCCCATCAAGCACCGGGATGTGCCGCCCTACCCGGATCAGGACACCCAGCAAGCGCTGGTCGCCGAGGGCGAACTGATGCCCCTGGGCGCGAGCTTCTTCCCCGGTGTCACCCCCATCCCGCGCTACCAGTACGGGCTGGGTGTGGCACGCAATCCCGAGAACGGCGAACCCGCCCACGGCGACCCGGTGGACGCCGAGAAGCTGCTGGTGTTCGATACGCCCCGACCCGGCCCCAACGAGGCGCTGGTATACGTGCTGGCCTCGGAAATGAACTTCAACGACATCTGGGCCATCACCGGCATACCGGTGTCGCCCTTTGACGCCCGGGATGCCGACGTGCAGGTAACCGGTTCCGGCGGTGTTGCCATTATCGCCGAGCTGGGCGAAGAGCTGGTGCGGGAGGGACGCCTGTCCCGCGGCGACCTGGTAACGATCTATTCCGGCCAGAGCGAGCTGCTCTCGCCGGACCAGGGGCTTGACCCCATGGCGGCGGATTTCCGCATCCAGGGCTATGAGCGCAACGACGGCAGCCACGCCCAGTTCCTGGTGGTGCAGGGGCCGCAGCTGCACAAGAAACTGCCAGGGCTCACCATAGAGGAAGCAGGCTCCTACGGCCTGACCCTGGGCACGATTCACCGGGCGCTGTTCACCACGCTCAACATCCAGCCCGGCAAACGCCTGTTTGTAGAAGGCGCTGCCACCGGCACCGGACTCGACGCCCTGCGCACCGCACTGGGCTCGGGCCTGAGCGCCGTGGGCATGGTGTCGAATGAAGAGCGCGCCCAGCGGGTGCGCGACCAGGGCGGCGAGGCTATCAGCCGCAAGGACCCGCGCTGGGCAGACATCTTCACGCCGGTCCCCGACGATCCCGCCGAGTGGGATGCCTGGGAGGCCGCGGGCAAGGACTTCGTCGCCGAGGGTGAGAAGCTCGCCGGCGGGCCGCTGGACTACGTGGTCTCCCACGCCGGTGAGCGCGCGTTCTCGCGCTCTTTCCAATTGCTGGGAGACAACGGCGTGCTGACCTTCTACGGCGCCTCGTCGGGTTACCGCTTCTCGTTCATGGGCAAATCCGGCGCCAGCAAACCGGCCGACATGTTTGCCAGGGCTGGCCTGCGCGCGGGCATGAGCCTGCTGGTGGTTTACGGACCCGGGGCCGAAGACGGCATTGTCGATCCGGTGGCCATTGAGGCCATCGAAGTCGGCTGCACCCTGGGCGCACAGGTCGCGGTGCTGGCCGACACGGTGCCCCAGCGCGAGTTTGTCAGCTCCCTGGGCTTTGGCACGCGCCTGAAAGGCGTGGTCAGCATCGAGGAAATCCGCCGCCGGCTGGGGGACGAGTTCGACCCCCCCGGTCCGTTCATGTCCCTGCCCGATCCCTTCGAGGAATCTGCCGAGTTCAAGGAGGCGGTGCGCCGCTTCTCGGACCGCACCCTGAAACCGATAGGCTCTGCCATCGCACCGCTGTTGCGCAACACGCTGGACCGGCGCGGCCTGCCCGATGTGGTGTTTGAGCGCCGCGGCCGCGACGGGCTGGCCCTGGCCACCTCGCTGGTGAAACCCAACGTCGGCAAGGTGGTGTACGCCGAGGACCTGGCCGGCATGCGCCTCAGCTTCTACGCCCCGCAGGTGTGGATGCGGCAGCGCCGCATCCTGATGCCCACGGCGGAAATTCGCGGCACCCACCTGAATACCGCGCGGGAATTCGCCGAAATGCAGGAGCGCATCGCCGCCGGCCAGATCGACGTGATGGCGCCGGTACCGGTGCCCATGGGCGGTGTGGCCGAGGCTCACCAGGCCATGTGGGAAAACCGGCACCAGGGTGCCAACTACGTTGCCATTCATGCTTTGCCCCGCACGGGGCTGAAAACCCGGGACGAGCTGTACCGCGCCTGGGCCATCCGCGACGCCGAAGAGCGTGGCGAAACCTTCGAACGTGTTGACACTGGATCCGCAGGAGCACTGCGATGAACGAAATGACCCGAGTAGACAGCCACAGTGGTACCGAGAGCATGAGCGGCCGGCGGCTGGAGAACAAAACGGTAATTCTGACAGGCGCCGCCGGTTCCATCGGCTCCTATATTTCACGGTTGCTGCTGCGCGAGGGCGCCCGGGTTGTAATGACCGGCCGCGACGAGGAAAAGCTGCAGGACTTCATCGACGGACTGGTTGAAGAGGGTTTCAACCGCGACGCCATGGTGGCCGCCATCGGCGACTGCGCCGACCCGGAAGTGTGCCGACAGATCGCGGCAACCGCCGTCGCCGCCTACGGCGAGATCGATGTGCTGGTGAACAACGCCGGCGCCGCCGGGCCCAAGCACACCCTGCGGGATATCCCCTTCACCGAGGCGGAGATGCATGCCCGGGAAGACGACATGACCATGTTTGACTCGGCCATGAACCTGCTGGGGTCTCCCTGGAACATGGCGCGAGCGGTGGCCCCGCATATGCGCGAGGGCGGCAGCATTATCAATGTGTCCACTATCTTTTCACGCACCCATTATTTCGGGCGCCTGCCCTATGTGGTGCCCAAGAGCGGCCTCAACGCCCTGTCCAAGGGACTGGCACTGGAGCTGGGCCCGGAGCGCGGCATCCGGGTTAACACCCTGTTCCCGGGCCCGATCGAATCCGAGCGCATCGAGACGGTATTTGCCCGTATGGACGAGCTGCAAAGCCAGGCGCTGGGCAGCACCGGCCAGGAGTTCCGCGACCTGATGATCACCACCCGCAAATCGCCGGATGGTGAGCTGGAGTATCGCTACCCCACGCCTACCGACGTTGCCTCTACCATTGTCTGGCTGTGCTCCGACGAATCGGCCGCACTGTCCGGTCACGCCATCGAGGTGACCAACGGCATGCAGGTACCGGCCCAGAGCCGTTCCAAGCTCGTATCCTGGCCCGACAAGCGACTGGAAGATCTGACGGACACGGTAGTGCTGATCCTGGCCGGTGCCGACTACGAAGAGGCACTGGTATTTGCTGACCGGCATATTGCCAGCGGTGCGCGCGTGCTGATGGGCTTCCGCACCCTGGAATCCCTGGGCCACGCCCGGGCGTTAACCTCGGCTCGCGGGCTGGACCACATCCAGCTTGCGCACCTGGACCCGCTGCGCCGGGAATCGGTGGAGCGCACCATGCAGTTCATCGACGACCACTACGGCCGCCTCGATGCCGTGGTGGTGCTGCCCCGCGCCGGCAATGGCGAGCACGGCTATGCGCTGTGCAGTGCCACCGACGAGGACGTCGAGAATTTCGTGCGCGATGAAATCGTCGCGCCGGTGGCCTTCGCCTCCGCCCTCGCCAACAACCTTGAGCGCTGGTACGAGAAGTGTGAGGCGCCGGCCATCACTTATGTGACCAACCCCAGCGACGGCCACGGCAACCTGATGAACGAGGTCATACGGGCCTCCATTGAGGCCCTGATTCGCGGCTGGCGCCACGAGGACCTCAAGCTCACCGAGCGCGGCGACATCGCCTGGGCAGTGCTGCCCAACCAGTTGGTGCGCTATGACAGCGAGGACGAGGACAACCTGGCCTATTCCGCTGACTGGGCCGCCACCCTGACCAACCGGGTACGGCGCATGGACCCCATCAACCTGTGGGTGCCCCAGAGCATTCGGCGACACACCGGCAAGTCCGCCGGCCCGGCGTCCATCTACCGGGTATTGCCGGGTCTGCACAAGGGCAAGACCGCCGTGATCACCGGCGGCAGCCTGGGCATCGGCCTGCAACTGGGCCGCTACCTGGCCATCGCCGGCGCGCGGGTGCTGCTGAGCGCGCGCGGCATGCGTCGGCTGGAAGAGGTGCGTGCTGAAATCGTCGAGGAGCTGCGCGGTGTGGGTTATCCGCGCCCGGAGGACCGGGTTCACATCCTCGGTGACATCGATGTGGGCGACGACGCCTCGCTGGAACGCCTGTTCCAGCATTCGCTGGACCTGTTTGGCCACGTCGATTTCCTGATCAATAACGCGGGCCTGTCCGGTGCTGAGGAAATGGTTATCGACATGACCCTGGAGGACTGGAACCGCACCATGCAGGCCAACCTGACCTCCAACTACGCACTGATCCGCAAGTACGCCCCACTGATGAAGGAGCACGGCACCGGCTCGGTGCTGAACGTGTCCAGCTATTTCGGCGGTGAAAAGTATCTGGCGGTCGCCTACCCCAACCGGGCCGACTACGCGGTGTCCAAGGCGGGCCAGCGGGTACTCGCGGAGATTCTCTCGCGCCACCTCGGACCGGAAATCCAGATCAACGCCCTGGCCCCGGGACCGGTGGACGGCGCCCGCCTGCGTGGCATCGACGGCGCACCGGGGCTGTTCGCCCGTCGCGGACGGCTGGTGCTGGAAAACAAGCGCCTGAACCAGGTGCACGCTGCCATGCTGAAAAGCCTGCAGGGCGGTCTGCCCCCGGAAGACCTGCTGGCGCTGGCGGCGAACGAGCTGTCGCAGATGCCTCATGCCAGCCGCGTACCCAGCCCGCTCGCCCGTCTGTTTGCGCAGGTTGAGGATTCGCCCGCTGGCGGCAACTCCTCGCGCTACCTGCTGAACCGGCCCATGGCGGAGAAGCTGCTGAACCGACTGGTCACCGGCGCATTGATTACACCCGAGCTGGCCGAGACGTTCCTTGAGAAGTTTGTCGACGCACCCAGCCCGTTCTTTGACCAGGCGTCGGTGGATCGCTCGGCGGAAAAAATCGAGTCCGGCATCCTCAACCGGCTGCACCTGCACAAGATGCCCACCGACGAACAGGTGGGACTGTCCACCATTTTCCATCTGGCGGACGAAATCGTCAGTGGCGAGACCTTCCACCCCTCCGGAGGCCTCAAGTTTGACCGCTCGGTGAGTGAGGGTGAGTTACTGCTGCCACCCGGCAGCGAGGAACTTGCGCGACTCAAGGGCAAGAAGGTGGTGCTGATCGGTGACGCCATGCGCCAGGAGCTGGTGGCCACGGCCGCAGGCTTTATCGAGCACGGTGTTGCCAGTCTGCGCATCCTGACCCGGGACGAGAGCACCGCCACGGAGCTGGCCCACGCGGTTGCCGGTGCCGACGCAATCGACTTCGCCACCCGCGCCATCGGCGACGATATCGAAGGGGCGCTGGACCACATCCTGCGCGCCGAGGGTGGCTTTGACGTGGTGGTCTCCAGCCCCTTTGTCAGGCTGCCCATGAATGCACTGGCTGCAGAGCGCGGCCAGCCCTGGGACCGGGTGCTGTCCGAGCAGGATTTCAGCGACCTGGTACGCGACCAGCTTACCCACCATTTCCGGGTGGCGCGCTGCGCCGCCCTGGTGCCGCGTTGCCAGATCGTCCTGCTGACGCCGGACACCTCACTGGCGTCATCCCGGGAAGAGTTCGCCCTGGCCCTGTTTGTGAAAAATGCGCTGCATGCGTTCACGGTTACCCTGGGTGTGGAGACCGAGCGACTGCCCACGGTGCCCGCGGTTAACCAGGTACAGCTCACCCGCCGGGCACGCGCTGAGGAACCCGCCAACGATCAGGAACTGGCCGAGGAAATGGAGCGTCTGGTGGCGGCCGTGCTGCAATGCGCGGTGCCCGCCCCCAGCCCCTCGGAAAGCCGCTACCTGGCGCGCATCTTCCGGGGCAACGCGGTGACCGTCTAGCGGGACGGCGCACCAGGAGACGAGGCGAGCGTCTGCTGCGACGGAAGTCGTGGACAGGCGCCGCCGCCTCCGTCAGGCTGGCCTCTGGTTTTGCGGGCATCCCCACCCGCCGGCGCGCACTGGAGGAGGCCTGTCGTGCTCAAGAAAATCCTGCTGTCTGTCACTGGCTTGCTGGTGCTGGGTCTGGTCGCGCTTGCGGCAGCGATCGGCTACACCGCTGACTGTCCCACCACGGCAACCGATCCGCAGCCCGACGGCATCCTGGCCGCCCGTTACTATTGCTACGGTCCCCCGGAGGTCATTGAGGTCACGTCGGTAGCGGCGCCCGATGTCGCCGCCGATGAGGTACTGGTGCAGGTCAGCAACGCCGGCGTTAACCCGCTGGACTGGCACTATCTTCGGGGTGCACCCTACATACTGCGACTGCTTGCCGGAATCGGCAGCCCCAGCGATAACCGACTGGGCGTGGACTTCGCCGGCACGGTGATCGCCACCGGTGACGCGGTCACCGGCTTCAGCGTCGGCGATCGGGTTTTCGGCGGTGCCACAGGTGCCTTCGGCCAGCTGGTCACCCGGCGGGAGGGATCGTCCATCGCCCGCCTGCCCGACAACATCCGCTTTGAGCAGGGCGCTGGTGTGTCCATCGCCGGCAGCACGGCCCTGCAGGCGCTGCGGGACCACGGCCGTCTTAAAGCCGGCGAGCGGGTGTTAATCAACGGCGCCTCAGGCGGCGTGGGCACTTTCGCTGTGCAGATTGCCAAGGCCATGGGCGCCCACGTGACCGGCGTTTGCAGCGGCCGCAACACAGACATGGTGCGCGACATCGGCGCCGACGCGGTGATCAATTACAAGACCAACGACTACACGCTGCAGGATGCGCGCTACGACCTGATTGTGGACATGGTGGGCAACCACAGCCCGCTGGACAACCAGGCGGTGCTGACGCCTAACGGCAGGCTGGTCATCGTGGGCGGCAAGCCCGGCAACTGGATAGGGCCCTTTACAGGCGTGATCAAGGCCATGCTGGCGGACCTGTTCACCCCCCAGGACCTTCTGACAATGACCGCGACGATCAACCAGGCCGACCTGCAGGTGCTGGCAGAGATGATGGCCGCGGGTGCGGTAACGCCGGTGATCGACCGGCACTACGCCCTGTCCGAGGTGCGTGACGCCATAGACTATTCGGAATCCGGCAGGGCCCGGGGCAAGATCATCCTGGATATCCCGCCGCTGGATGCCGCGAAGCTATGAGGACGCCACTGTCGCCGCAGTGGAGGACTTCTTGCGGCGGGTGAAACGGGGCCGCCAGATCGCCAGCACCACATTGGCCACCGACACCCCCATGATCACCCAGATCGAGCCCCACTCACCCTCCACCAGCGCTGCCAGCGCCAGGGGATCTATCTCGCCCGCCAGCGCACGCTGGCTGTCGATGGCCGCGCGGCGCGCGGGACCGTGCACGGCAAACAGGGTGCCCTCGAACATGCTCACTCCCAGGGCCAGCTTCATCCAGGCCCAGCCCGCGTTATGGAAGGGGCGATGCACCGCCATCGCCAGCAGGCCCGATACCAGCACCAGGCCCAGTGAGGGGAACAGCAGGTAATTGGTGACCTGGCCGATGGCCTTGCGCATCAGCGCATACTCCTCCAGCGAGGTGGGTTCCGGGGTCACCAGCAACAGCAAAAGCATCGCGGCCAGCGCGCCGATCACACCGGCACTGGCGATGGAGTGGAGAAATTTCATGCCGCGTTTGATGTGGGTTTCTGTGCGCATTCCTCAGATTTCCCAGGTCTTCTGCTTCGCCACAGTATGCAAGGACAGCGCCGGCAAAACTATTGGGCAAGCCTGCGTGAGGCGGAGCCGGTACGGCCATCCACCGCCAGCTCGCAGCCGCTGCACATCAGTGTGATGCGCGCCGCATCGGGTCCCAGCAGGGCCGCCAGGCCGCCCAAACGGTTGCCCAGCTGTAGCAGATCGTCGCTGACCCGTATCGGCACCTGCTGCATCAGGTCGCGTAACAGGCGCGCGCCGGGGCTGAGTTCCGGCAGTACGTAATTCACCCGGTACGCATCCAGCGATGCCTGCTGGGCCGCAGCGGCAATCGCATCCTCAAGGTCTCCCAGGGCGTCGACCAGGCCAACCTCCAGTGCCTCCGACGCCAGCCAGACCCGACCCTGGGCCACGGCTTCAATCTCCTGATAGCTGCGCCCGCGACCCTCGGCCACTGCCTTCACGAAGGCGCGATAGGAGGCCTCGGTCTGGGCTTCCAGCTCGGCATCCAGCGCCGCGTCTATACCCTGGGCCGGCGACCAGCTTGCGAAGCGACTGGTGGCGACACCGTCGTAATTCACCCCGATGTGCGCCATCGCCTTCTCCAGGGTCGGAATCGCGAGGGCGACACCGATGGAACCCGTGATCGTACCAGGCTGGGCAAAAATGCGTGTGGCGGGCGCGCTCACCAACATGCCACCCGACGCCGCCACGTCGCCCATGGACACCACCACCGGCAGGCCGCGCTGCCGGGCGGCGAGCACCTCTTCGCGTATCATTTCGCTGGCCAGCACCGTGCCGCCGGGGCTGTTCACACGCAGCACCAGGGCGCGGGTGTTTTCATTCTCGTACGCCTTGCGTATCAGCCCCGCTGTGACCTCCGCACCGGCCTGCCCCGGGGCCAGCTCGCCGCGGGTGATCAGGCCCTGCACGAACACCACGGACACCGCATCGTCGGCAGCGCGGGGCTCCTCCTCCAGCTGGGCCAGGTAGGCCCCGGCGGTAATGTGGGGGTAGGTTTCCCGGGGCGCTTCCTCATCGGTACCAAAGCGCTCTTGCAGGTAGGCGCGGTATTCCGGGAAGGTCTTGAAGCCGTCCACCAGCCCCAGGGTCGCGGCTGCCTCCAGCCCCTTGAAGCCACCGCCCCCCGCCAGCACCGGGGCCTGTTCGTCGACAAAGCGCTGCACCTGTTGCGGGTCGATGCCCCGGGCCTCGGCGATCATGCCCTTCACGCGCTGCCACAGCGGCTCCAGCAGGGCCCGGGTCTGCTGGCGATCGGCCTCGGACATCTCGCTGCGGGTCAGGCTTTCGGTGGCGGACTTGTAATCACCCTGGGAGTAGTCGTGAAACGTGATCTTGAGATTGCCCGCCAGCTCGCTGACAAACGGCCGGTCGCCGCCGAGACCGGACAGCTTCAGCGCGCCCGAGCGGTGCAGGTACACCTCGTCTGCCTGTGCCGCCAGCAGGTAGGCGGCTGTGCCCATCACGTCGCTGAAGGCGATCAGGGGTATGTCGGCCTCGCGCAGGGCCTCAAGCTCTTCCGCCAGGGCCAGCACCGTGCTGATGCCGCTGAAGCCCGCGTTACTGAAATCGATGGTCACTGCCTGCAGGCGGGTGTCTTCGGCGGCTGCGCGTATCACCCGCACCAGGTCCCGGTAATTGATCTGGCGCTCATCCTCCAGCAGGGCGGGGAATGACAGCTCCTGGGTGATCACCTCCTGGTCCACAATCGTGCCCTCGGGCGCAATGATCAGCACGCGACCTTCCGGGTCTACCCTGGGCGGCAGCTTGTTCACCAGCATCACCGCGATCACCACCAGGTAGATCAGGAACCCCAGGGTAAACAGGTTCACCGTCCACACCCGCAGGGTGGTGAGCGCGTTATTCAGTCGGGAAGCGAATCCGGCCATAGTCTTGCTGCCTCAGGCTTGCAGCACACGTGTGCTTTCGCGGGCAGTATACCCGTAGCGCTGGGCTCATTGGCTGGCGCGAACATAACGCGGCGGCACGAAGGGCAGCTTCGCCACCGTTACCGGCACCGGCTTGCCGCGCACGTCCACGGCCAGCGCCGTATCCACGTCGGTGAAATCCGCCTGCACCTGGGCCATGGCAATGGGCCCGCCTGCGGTGGGTCCCACGCTGGCGCTGGTCACCACACCCACCGGTTCGCCACCCGGACCACACACGGCCTGGCCCTCACGCACCGGGCGCTTGCCGTCGACGCGCAGTCCCACGCGCCGGGTTACGGGACCCGCGGCCTGCAGGGCGAAGATGTGCCCGGCGCCGGGAAACCCCCCCGGCCTCGCGCCATCCGGACGCCGGGCCTTACCGATGGCCCACATCAAGCCCGCTTCCACCGGTGTGGTCTGCTCCGTCAGCTCATGGCCGTACAGGCACAGGCCCGCCTCCAGTCGCAGGGAATCCCGGGCACCCAGCCCCACCGGCTTCACCGCCGGGTGGTCCAGCATTTGCCGGGCGAAAACCTCGGCATAAGCTGCGGGCAGGGACACTTCAAAACCATCCTCACCGGTATAGCCGGAGCAGGTCACGTACACGGGCACCCCTTCATACTGTGTGGCGCAGCCCTGCAGGAAACTGAGCCCGGCAGCATCCGGCAGAATCTCGCCGACAACGGTGCGCGCTGCAGGCCCCTGCAGGGCCAGCAGGGCCTGGTCCTCCAGCACATCGATGTCCAGCTGGGGCAGGCAATCCCGCAGGTAACTGATGTCCGCCTCCTTGCAGGCGGCATTGACCACGAGGAAAAAGCTGTCATCCGACCAGCGGGTGACGATCAGGTCATCCCGCACGCCGCCCTGGTCGTTGGTGAGCAGGCTGTAGACCTGCGCGTTTTCCGCCAGCCCCTCCAGGTCACTGGGCAGCAGGGATTCAAGGCCCGCGCTGGCACCAGCGCCGCGCACAACCACCTGGCCCATATGGGATACGTCGAACAGGCCGGCGGAGGCGCGGGTATGCTCGTGTTCGGCAAGAATGCCATCGCTGTACTGCACCGGCATCTCGTAGCCGGCAAAGGGCACCATGCGCGCGCCCAGCTCGCGATGCAGGGCATCCAGGGGAACTTTGAGCATACCTATTCTCTCTCGACTGCCCTTACGGCGGGGCTGCCACTCTAACCAGCGGCGTGGACCCGGGCAAGCCGGTGATACACTGGGGTATGGATGTAAGTACTGTCACCGTCATCGGCATGCCGGGCACCGGCAAAAGCACCGTGGGCGTGCTGCTGGCCAAGCGGCTGGGGCTGGCATTCAGCGACGTCGACCTGCTGATTCAGGCACGCGAGGGCGAGCTGCTGCAGGCCACGCTGGAGCGGGTGGGCTACCTGGCACTGCGGGCGATTGAGGAAGCCGTGATTCTGGACATGCCGCTGGAGAACCGCCTGGTGGCAACCGGCGGAAGCGCCGTCTACAGCGATGCCGCCATGCAGCGGCTGGGGGCCGCCGGTCCGCGGGTATTCCTGCAGACGCCGTTGGAGCAACTGCGGGAGCGGGTGGCCCGGAACCCGGACCGGGGCATTGCCTGTCCGCCCGGGCAGAGCCTTGAGGATGTTTTCGAAGAGCGGGTTCCCCTGTACCGGCGCTATGCTGACATTACCGTGGACTGCGCAGCGCTGGCTTCCGCGGAGGACGTGGCCAGCGCTGTGCTGGATGCCTTGCCCGGGCGCCGGGGTAGCTGAAGACGACAGGCCACCACCGGGCCGCAGCCCCGCAGCTGGCAGGTGTGCTCAGGGCCGAACTGCCAGCGTTTGCGACAGGCCTTGCGCACACTGGCAGAGACCAGCACGGAGCCCGGCGCGGCCTCGGCCTGTAGTCGACAGGCCACATTGACCGTGTCTCCCCAGATATCGAAGGCATAGCGCGACTGGCCCAGCACCCCGGCAACCACACTGCCGCTGTGCAGACCCACCCGCAGGGACAGGCGCAGGCCGGTATCCCGTGACAGGCGCGCGACCTGCTGCTGGAAAAGCAGCGCGGTTGACGCGGCCGCATCCGCACCGGCGTCGCGACCGCCGAGACCCGCCACAGCCAGGTAGCCATCGCCCAGCGTTTTTATCTTCTGGGTGCCATAGCGTGCGCAGGCGTCATCGAACGCGCTGAACAGGCGATCCAGCAACGCGACCAGCTGGCCGGGACCCAGGGTGCGGGCTAAAGCACTGAAACCTTCGAGATCGGCGTAAATCACGGTCACCATGGGCAGCAGGCGCGCCGGCCGTCGACCGGGTTCATCGCGCAGCTGTCTGGCGACGTCCCGGGGCAGCGTGTTGTAGAGCAGCGCCGTGTTCTTGCGATGCAACCGCACCAGCGCGCGCTGGGTGTTGCGCAGGCGCTGGCTCTCCAGAAACAAACGACGCCGACCGCGATTCAGCTGGGCCAGCGCCAGCAACGCCAGCAGGTGCGCCGGCGCGATAAACGCAGCATCCGGCCAGGCCAGGCTTGACCCCGCCTGCAGCACCGCCAGCAGGCTTCCCAGCATGGCGCTGGTCATCAGCCAGAAGAACCGCCCCGGGGAGAACAGGTAGGCCCCCAACACCAGCAGCGGCAAGGCCCCGGGACCATGGCCGCGGGCCGCCAGCAACGCGCCGTAGCTGGCCATCGCTGCAATGAGCGCCACACAGGCCGTCGCATCGCGCCAGCGCGGGGGTAGCGGCCAGCGCGACAGCAGCAGCACCAACCCGCCCACGCCCACAATAATAATCCGGGCGTTTCCCGCCCGGTTGCTGTCCTGTGCTGCCAGCCAGTCCAGCGGCCAGAACAGCAGGAAGCACAACAGGGCCACGCTCCATAGCAGGCGCAGCTGGCGTAGCTCAGCGGTGGTTTGGCGGCGGCGGTAGAGCTCTTCCAGCCTGCCTTCACGAAATTCGCCACTCCACGGCGACAATGCGGTGTCCATTGTTATCGTCCTTCCCTGGCCAACCGGTAACAGACTAGCAGCGCCATCACCGCGCCGGAGGCATGTCCGCGGACATGTCCGCGGCGTGTCCGGCCGTGATATCGGACACACGCCACCCCGCCGCAGCCCGCATAAACTGCGGCTTAAAAGTTGGCAAGCGCTTTGCAATACCCCTACAGGGGGCAGCGCCGACGCGCCACCAGGAACGCCGCCAGGGACGGTGGTACACAGGGACGTGTGATGTTGCAGGTTCAGGGAAGAACGCGGGTCGGCGCGCCCCCCACGCCGGTGAATTGCGCCAGATCACGATAAATTTTTTTTATCGTGCGACACATAAAGTTTTGATTTACTCCCGCGCTGACGCTGGTAGATAGTGCGCTCGAAACGTGCAACTGACGTTCCGGAGGGCTAGATGGGACAGCGCACGAGTGAAACCAGCCTGAGCGATGACATCGACGATTTCTTCGAGCCGATGCTTGGTGACGCGCTGGACGACGATATGGAAGACGAGGCACCGGTAACCTCCAAGAAGCACCGGCTCGCCGAACTCCGCCGTCGTGCAGAGCTTCGCATGGAAGAAAAGCGGATGCGCGAAGAGCTGGATTATATGGAACTCGACTGGGACTAGCGTTACCCGCGAGACACCATAGCTCGAAAACACCAGAGCGCCGTCAACGGCGGCGCACTGTCACCTTTCCCTCTGAATTTCACGCCCCGAATTTCACCCCCGAGTCACCCGCGCACCCATGCGCTGGCTAAAGCTCAACCCCGTCAAACACATCCAGCACCGCCTCGATCAGCGTGAGCTTGTCGGAGTTTCCCCGGTAGGCCGCACACAGGCTGCGACGATATTCCGGTGCATCCGCCACCGGGTAAAGCGTTGGACGACTGGCCTCGGCCGCGCTGGACAACAGGTAGGCTGCGCCCCCGCTCCCGGCAACAAAACCGCGAGCTGACTCACTGATATTGGTGCGCAACACCGGCAACACCGCATCGCCGAAGCGCTTGGCGTGGAAACGGCCAAAGGCGTTGCCCCAGTCCATGTAGACGTAGTCTTTCGCCATGGCGCTTTCAACAGTGGCCTTGCGATCCCGACTGTAGAGTCGCAGGGTGACGTGTCCCACCTCGCGGGTCTTGAACTCGGGCAGGCTGGGAGGATCAAAGGACATGGCAATATCCAGGGTGCGGTCCAGCAGCATTTTTACCGCCGCATCCGTCATGTGGCCCTCGGTGCGCAGCACCACCTCCGGCATATCCACATGCAGTTTGTGCAGGCGGTCCTGCAGCACGCCGCTCCACAGCCCGGAGCGCACACCAATATGCACCTGGCTGATCTGGCCCGTTTCCAGGGCCAGCTCCTGACGCGCCCGGGTCCAGGACAACAGTACGGTTTGCGCGTGCGGCACCAGGCGCTCGCCCTCACTGGTGAGCTGGATATTGTTGCGGCTGCGCAGGAACAGCTTTACGCCCAGCAAGTCCTCAAGCTGACGAATGCGGGCGCTGACCGCGGCCTGGGTCAGGTGCAAGTTGTCCGCCGCCTTCCCGAAATGCCGCGTGCGGCGCACCTCGAGGAAGGTTTTCAGCAGTTCAATGTCCATCGTGTATCTCCCCCCACAAACCCGCTGTGACGCGCGTCACAGTTTGTCTTCGATGGGGCCGGGCGAAGTGTGACACAGGTCTCATCGCCTTTCGCAGCCACTGGCAAACATCGCACCAGAAGCGACACTTAACGTCAATCAAGGGCAGCAAGCGTCAGAAATCGGCACCCCATGACACATTGACGCTTACGCAGGTGTTAAAGGAATGAAGTCATTTTTTATCACACTACCATGTTCGCTGGTTGTATCGCTGCTGGTGGCAGAGGTGGCACTGGAGACGCTGGGCATCGCCCGGGAAGCGGACCTGCTGCTATCGATTGTGGCGGTGCTGACCTTGTTACTGTATGAGCGCGGTCTGGCTGAACTCGGCATCATTGGTGCGATTTCCCTGTTCGCTCAAATAAACGCCCAGGGGCTGGGCAGCCAGACCGTTGCTCCCGATATTATGCTGGCGCTGCTGATAGCGCTGATCATAATGCCGCGGGGCATGCGCGCACTGGGCGTGCACATTGACTCTCCGAGAGCCGGTTAGAGCAGTAAACCGGGGTTTGTTGTGTCCTGACTCAGCCGGCGCTCGCGCCGGTTTTTTTATACCTTGTTCAAGGCTGAAGCCCGAGGGATTGGACGCCCTCGGTACTGGCGGCCACGCAGCCGCGCTCGGTGACCAGGCTGGTAACCAGCGCCGCCGGCGTTATATCAAAGGCAGGATTCCAGGCCGCGGCCCCGGGCACCGTGAGTGACTCTCCCCCCACCGGTGCGGTGAGCACCTCCGCAGCGTCGCGCTGCTCTATCGGAATGTCATCACCCCGCGCACAGGCGGCATCCACGGTTGAAGTCGGCAACAGCACATAGAACGGCACGCCGTGTTCCCGTGCCAGCAGCGCCTTGGGATACGTACCCACCTTGTTGCAGACATCGCCATTGGCCGCCGTGCGATCGCTGCCCACCATCACACAATCAACCTCTCCGGATTGCATCAGCGCTCCACAGGCATTGTCCGCCACCAGGGTGAAAGGCACCCCCGCTTCTGCCAGCTCCCAGGCGGTGAGGCTGGCGCCCTGGTTGCGCGGCCGGGTTTCGCTGACCCAGACATGCACGTCCAGGCCACGTTCCAGCGCGAGGTAGATGGGCGCGGTGGCCGTGCCCCAGGCAAGCGTTGCCAGCCGCCCGGCGTTGCAGTGGGTCAGCACCTGCAGCGGGCGCGTGCCGGTGGCCAGTGTTTGCAACAACACCAGGCCATGCTCGCCGATGGCGCGACAGGCCGCCACATCCTCTGCGGCGATGGCGCGCGCCTCGGCCAGAGCCGCCGCGGCGGGATTATCACTGTCTCTCACGGCGGCGGCCACCCGTTCAAGCGCCCACGCCAGGTTAACCGCCGTGGGCCGCGTCGCCTTTAGCCTGGCGACGGCCTCTTCAAGGCCAGGCCCCGCGCGCAACGCAAAGGCTGCCCCAAAGGCCGCGGTGATGCCGATCAGCGGCGCACCGCGCACCTGCATTGTGGCGATCGCAGCGCAGAAGTCCTCCAGGCGGCGCAGCTCTACCAGGGCGAGACTGCCAGGCAGGCGGGTCTGGTCGATGATGCGAACACCATCATCCAGCAATTCCAGGGTAGGTACCGACTGGCTAATGGACGGGCAACTCCGCCTGTTCCGCCTCGGTCTCCGCCTGCCAGAAGAACAGGTTCTGCTCAATGAAGAAGAAAGCGAACAACCACAGGAAGGCATCCCAGAAATCCAGGAAGTCGCCCTCGAACCACCAGAAGACGGCGGCGGCAAACAGGATGCCGTACAGTACGACCTTGCAAAGCTTGCTGGCCGTGAGGGCACGGCCCTCGTAGCGTCCGCGCAGCTGCAGGCGCACGTCGATCTCCAGCAGTAGCACGACGAGGATCCAGGCAATGGAATTGATCACGTCGGCAAAGGCCAGCCAACGGGTGCGACGGAGGCCTGCATCGTCGGTGAGAACCTCTGCACCCCCCACCTGCCACAGCTGGCCCTGCAGGCTGCGACAGCTCTCGGCCGTCAGCGCCACAAACTCATCCAGCTTCACCAGCACCGACCAGGGTTCACCCACCCTCTGGCAGGCATCGCCTGCGAGCGGCGACACAATCTGGTAGTAGAACATTTCCTCAAAATAGCCGAAGCAGGCGGAACCGATAAACAGGAAGGCCACAATGCGCAGACCGTGCAGGGCCCAGCGTGTGGGCCCCTGAATGGCATCGTCGGGCAGGACGTAGGTTTCCAGCTCGAACATCAACAGCAGGACCACCCAGGCCACCGTATCAATGGTGGCCGAGAACGCCTGGATAAACAGCTCCAGCGTGAAGCCTTGCTTGAACAACGCCGCAGCAGTCGTCGTTTCCTCCTGCAGGAACAGCAGGATATTCAGGCCCAGCAGGCAGTAGATGAGGTATTTGGTAACAGTAAACCAGCGGGGAATCTGGTGGGTCATCGGCACCTGCCCGAAATAATCACGTCGGGCATTGTGCCGCGTCCCGGTCGACGACGCTATACATTCAGCAGCAAGTGCTCCCGCTCCCAGGAACTGATGACCTGGTTGAACTCCTCGAATTCATCGAGCTTCACCGCCGCATAGGCGCGCAGGAAACGGTCGCCGAAGATGTCGACAAGCTCCGGCACCAGCTGCAGGCTGCGCAGGCCCTCCTCCAGGCTGCGAGCGACGTCGATGCTGTCCTCGTTCGCCGTACCCTGATGCGGTTCGGTGGGCGAAAGCCCCATACGCATGCCCAGCAAGCCGCTGGCGAGACTGGCGGCCAAGGCCAAATAGGGGTTAGCGTCGGCACCCGGGAAGCGGTTCTCAACGCGCATCGCCTCGGGGTCGCTTTGCGGCACCCGGAACGCCACAGTGCGATTGTCGTAACCCCAGTTCAGCGTGATAGGTGCTGAGATATCCGGCGCCAGGCGCCGGTAACTGTTCACGTTGGGGGCGTAGAAGCTGATCAGCGCGGGCGTGAATCGCTGCAGGCCGGCAATGTACTGCAGGAATTTCTCGCTGGCCGTGCCATCGGGCTGCACGAAGATGTTGTTACCCTCCGCATCCAACAGACTCTGGTGTATATGCAGGGCGCTGCCGGGTTCGTTCTGCATGGGCTTGGCCATGAAGGTAGCGTAGAAGCCATGCTTGTGGGCGGTTTCACGCACCGTGCGCTTGAACACGAACGCCTGGTCGGCGAGGCTCAAGGCATCACCGTGCTGGAAGTTGATTTCCATCTGGGCAGCGCCGTTCTCGTGGATCAGCGTGTCCACATCCAGCTCCTGGGCCTCGGCGAACTCGTACATGTCCTCCACGAAATCCTCGAACTCTGCCACGGCGTCCATGGAATAGGACTGTCGGGAGATTTCCGCGCGACCGCTGCGGCCCGTGGGCGGCTCCAGCTCGTAGTCGGCATCGATATTGCGCTTGACCAGGTAGAACTCCACCTCGGGCGCAACAACGGGCGTCAAACCGATTTCTTCATACAGCGACAGAACATGGCGCAACACGTTGCGGGTAGACAGCGGGTGCAGTTCGCCCTTCTGGGTGTAGCAATCGTGGATGATCTGCGCCGTGGGTTCCCGCGCCCAGGGCACCACCCGCATGGTGGATGGGTCGGGCTTGAGGATCATATCGGTGTCGGTGGGCTCGACCAACTCCCAGTGGTCGTCGGAGTACTCGCCGGTGACGGTTTGCACCAGGATGCTCTCAGGCAGCTTCGGGTAGCCCCGGCGCAGGAACTGGCCCGCCGGTATGAACTTGCCGCGCGCCGCACCGGTGAGGTCGGGCACCACCGCCTCCACCTCGGAGATGTTGCGCTTCTTAAGCCATTGCTCGATGCCCTGCATTGCGGCGGTGTTTGTACTGTCGCTGTCCATGAGATGTCTCTGCAAAAATTTGATTATGGCAAGAACTCGAATTATTATTCAACTTTATTTTCGAACAATCATTCGGTTTTTTTATGCATTCCTCACAACACGTAGACTCCTGGTACGCCGCCAGCGCCAACCGGGAATTGCGCTATCCCACGCTTGAGGGCGAACACAGCACCGACGTGTGCATCGTCGGCGGCGGCTATACCGGCCTTTCCACGGCGCTGCACCTGCGCGAGCGGGGTTATAGCGTAACGCTGTTGGAAGCCGAGCGCGTCGGCTGGGGGGCTTCCGGCAGAAACGGCGGCCACTGCAGCACCGGGCAGCGCGCCGAGCAGGAAGAGCTGGAAAGCATGGTGGGCAAGGAGCACGCCCGACGCCTGTGGGACCTGGGCACAGAAGCCGTGGATACCGTGTGTGCGCTGATCGAGCGCTTCAACATCGACTGCGAGCTCAAAAGCGGCGACCTGTTCTGCGCCGTGAAACCCCGTCACGTGGAAGAGCTGCGCGAACACGTCGAGCACATGCAGAAAGAGTACGGCTGCGAGGACCTGCGCTTCATCGAGCGCGACGAGCTCAACACCATGACCAGCTCGCGCCGCTACCATGCCGGCATTCTGGACCCCGCCGGCAAACACCTGCACCCGCTTAATTATGCGCTGGGGCTGGCCGCTGCCGCCGAGCAACTGGGGGCCAACATCTATGAGAACAGCCGCGTTACCCACTATAAGGATGGCGACACCGTCAGCGTGCACACGGCCACCGGCACGGTGAAGGCAAAGTTCCTGGTATTGGCCTGCAACGGCTATCTGGAGACCCTGTCGCGGGAAGCTGCCGGGCGTATCATGCCCATCAACAACTACGTGCTCGCCACCGAGCCCCTGGGTGAGGAAACCGCCCGCAAGCTCATTCGCGACGACTGCTGCATGGCGGACAGCCTGTTCGTGATCAACTACTGGAAACTGTCGCAGGACTGGCGGCTGATTTTTGGCGGCGGTGAGTCCTACCGCCGCAAGTTTCCCGCTGACCTCAAGGGCTTTGTGCGCAAGCGCATGTTGCAGACCTACCCCGAACTGGCGGACACCCGCATCGACTACGCCTGGGGCGGCACGCTGGCGATCACCATGAACCGCATGCCGGACTTTGGCCGCCTGGCCAGCAACGTGCTGTACGCTCAGGGCTACTCCGGTCACGGCGTGCCCATCGCCACCCTCGCCGGCAAGCTGCTGACCGAGGCCATCGCCGGCACCGCCGAGCGCTTCGACGTGATGGCCACGGTACCCACCCACCGCTTCCCCGGCGGCACCCTGCTGCGCTGGCCCGGCCTGGTGCTGGCCATGAGCTGGTACGCCATGCTGGACAGGTTGGGTTAGGGTGGCCGAGCAGCGCATCGCCCACCGCAAGAAGCGGATGGAGCAGGCCCGCACCCCCAGCCAGCAACGTTCCTGGCAGCGGCGCGACGAGATTCTGAAAACCACCGCCGCCCTGCTGGAGCGGGTGGGCTTTGATGACCTGACCACCATCCTCATCGCCGGGGAGATGGGCATCTCCGTGGGCACCCTGTACCACTACTTCCCCAACAAGCAGTCGATTTTGTATGCGCTGGGCGAGCGCTGGCTGGAGCAACAGACCGCGGCACTGGACAGCATCGCCGCCAAGCCGCTGGAAGACATGGACGTAGAGGGCTTTATCGACCTGGCCTTCAAACACCTGCTGGTGTCCTACCGCGAGCAGCGCGGCCTGCTGCCGCTGGTACAGGCCATGTGGGCGGTGCCCGAACTGCGCGACCTGGACGACCGCCACGACGAGGTAATCATCAGCCAGCTGGAACACATGTATCAGCGCATCGGCCTGCCCCACAGCAAACTCGAGCGACGCCGCCGCGCCCGCGTCATGCTGGAAATGGTGCACGCCCTGTTCCTCACCGTGGTGGAACAAACCCCCGCCCAGTCAAAGCGAACCTTTGAGGATGTGAAGGCGTTGGGGGTGGTGTTGTTGCGAAGGCCGTAGAAGCAGCCTCAAGCGCGTTATTCGTCGGCGATGATTTGCCAACCCTGGCCAAAGGGGTTGTTCGGGCTATCCGGAGAATAGGGGTTGCCTGCGCCGTAAGGGTTGTTGATCGAGTCCGGCGAATACTTGCTGCCATAGCGCCCGTAGGGGTTGGAGACAGATTCCGGATCGTAGGGATTGCTGCTCAGCCGCCCGCGGTAGTTGCCCTGGTTGTCGTAGAGCTTCGGCGCCTTTGTCGCATTCGGATTGTTGGCTGACTGGTTACTGTAGGGGCTGCCGTAGCGGCCATAAGGGTTATTGATACTGTTCGGGTTGTAG
>JAZBPS010000270.1:0-3967 GCA_036353375.1 Halieaceae bacterium
AATCCATGGAGGACAGCTCCAAGACGCTGGAAATCCTGGGTAACGCCTGGCGCCAGGCGCAGGAGCTTGAGAAGTCCATCCCCGTGCTGGAGAAAGCCGCCGCTAAAAGCGACGACGGCGAAATCTTCTGCCGCCTCGGCAACGTGTACCTGGATAATGACAAGTTCGCCAAATCGGCGGCAGCCAACCGCAAGGGGCTGGCCAAGGGCGGGGTGAAGCGACCCGACCAGTGCCGGCTGGTGCTGGGTATGGCGCTGTTCAACCTGAACGAGTACGACGAGGCGCGCAAGGCCTTCAAGGAAGCTGCCAAGGACGACCGCTCGAAGAAGTATGCGCAGCAGTGGATCAAGTACATGGACAACGAGATCAAGCGGCAGGAAGAGCTGCGCAAAGACAGCTTTGCCGCACTCTGACAGTCAGGCCGCGTCGGTTTAGCTGACCGGGAGTATCTTCATCAGGTTGGTCGCATCCGGGCTTCCGGCGGCGCTGGCCCGGGTGAGGATGATCTCATCACCCTTCTGCAGATAGCCCCCGCTTTTCAGCACTTCCACCACCCTGCTATCCACGTCTTCGTCATCGAAGGCGGCGACATCAAAGTACAGCGGTATTACCCCGCGACACAGGCTGAGCCGCTGCAGCGTGCTGCGGTTACTGCTGAGAGAGAAGATAGGCCGCCCGGAACTCAGCCTGGACATCAACAGCGGCGTACTGCCGGTTTCTGTCAGGCAGGCAATCCCGCTGACAGCGGAGTGATGATTGGCCGCATACATGGCTGCCATCGCAGTGGTGACCTGGGCGGAATTGAACTCCTGGTCAATCCGGTAGCGAGAGCGCCGCGTGTTGGGATGCTGCTCAGCGCCCAAACAAGTGTCTGACATGGCCTTAACGACCTCTATGGGAAAATTGCCCATGGCCGTCTCCCCGGAAAGCATTACCGCGTCGGTGCCGTCCAGCACAGCATTCGCCACGTCGAAGACTTCAGCCCGTGTCGGCATGGGGCTGTTGATCATGGATTCCATCATCTGGGTCGCAGTAATCACCACCCTGTCCATGCGGCGCGCGCGGCTGATCAGGTCCTTCTGGATACCGATGAGCGCGGCATCCCCCACTTCCACGCCCAGATCGCCCCTGGCGACCATTATGCCGTGACTGGCAGAGATGATCCCTTTCAGGGTGATCTCGTCGGCCACCACTTCCGCACGCTCAATCTTGGCGATAATGGCCGCATCCACGCCCTGTTCTGCGAGTAGATCGCGGGCGCTGAATACATCGTTTGCCGAAGAGACGAATGAGACAGCGACAAAATCCGGCTGCAGCGCGGCCATGCCCTCAATATCGCGAATGTCTTTCTCTGTCAGCGCAGGAGCCGCCAGGCCTCCCCCCAGCTTGTTGATGCCCTTGCGTGAGCCCAGTTCACCCCCGATGAGTACCTCCGTCTCCACGGCACCCGCCTCCACCGCGATCACCTTCAATCTGATTCGGCCATCGTCCAGCAGCAGAATGTCACCCCGCTCAGCCTGGTCGTACAGCGGGGTGTACTCCAGCGCCACGGCCCGCTCACTGCCGGCGCTGTCATCCAGGCCGGTATCCAGCGCAAACCTGTCGCCGGCGCGCAGTGTCACCCGCTTCGATGGAAATGCGCCGATGCGGATTTTCGGACCCTGCAGGTCGGCAAGGATACCCACGTAGCTGTCGCGGGCTGCCGCCTGTTTGCGAATGGAGGCCGCGGTGGCGAGATGCTCCTCCATGCCGCCGTGGCTGAAGTTGAGCCGGAATACGTTTACCCCCGCGTCAATCAGCTCACCTATGACGGCCTCGTTGTCAGTGGCGGGACCAACCGTGGCGACGATCTTGGTACGGCGTAGCATGGGAGCCTCAGGCAATGGCGTGGCGCAATACCTCACCGTAGCCGTTGAATATTGGCGTGCCCGTATAGGCGCCCCGTTGTTTGAGCAACTGGTGCAGTGCCTTCAGGCGGTAACAGGGAACGGCCGCCATAAAGTGGTGCTCCAGGTGGTAGTTGACGTGGTTGGGCGCGAATACCATGCGCTCCCACCAGCTGGGGATGGTGGTACGGGTGTTGTTGCGCGGATCGCTGTCGTACAAGTCCGGTACGTTGGCGTGCTCCGCAACCTGCCGAATCCGCACCACCAGCATGTAGGTGGTCATAAATGCGCCCAGCCACAGCAGGTAGGCCCAGGGTGCAAACAGCCAGCCCAGCACCAGCGCCAGGGCGAGGTTGACCAGAAGCTGCTGCACAAAGGGTTTGGCGTGCTCCCGCGCTGCCTTGTCATCCGAGAAGATGCCTTTCGCGCTGTCGAGCACATAACGCATGAGCTTCAGACCCGTCTGGCCCGTCAGGTCACGCAGGACTTTCCGCTTGAAGCTGTCCCGCGTTACCGGGTAGGCCTGGTAGTTGGGCAGGTCCGGATCCTCCCGGGTGCCGGCCAGCTGGTGATGGCGGGTATGCCCGCGGGCGTAGTCGTGCATGTCGGTGAACACCGGATTGGCGGCGAGATACTGGCCTACCCGGCGATTCAGTGATTTTGTCTGGAAGAAAGTGCCGTGGCCGCACTCATGGGTAATGACCGCCAATGCCAGCTGCCTGCCCGGCAGCAGCACCAGCGCGGCCAAAATCGTAACGGGGTTGGTCCACTGGGTCACCACCCAGAAGATCAGGAGGATGCCGGCCCAGCTCAGTCCCAGGGTCATCCAGGCCAGCGTGTCACTCTTGCTGGTAAAAAAGCGGGTCTCGCTAGGGCTTAAATACTGCGTTCTTTCCATGGGTTGCAATCAATGCGTCACGTTCGCGGCGAGGCAGGGCTTTCACGACCAGGCCGTATGAGCGGTCTATCATACGCTCGATCTCTGCACTTGGCACATCGGCATCCAGCGCCACCGTATTCCAGTGTTTCTTGTTCATATGATAGCCGGGGGTGACGCCATCAAACAGGTCGCGCAGTACCAGGGCCTCCTGCGGATCACACTTCAGGTTGCAGCGCGGTGACCCCGCGTCCAGCGCCAGGGTGGCAAACATCCTGGCACCCACCTTCAGTACGGCGACATCAGGACCGAAGGGAAAGTCCTCCCACGCCTCTGGCAGGCTGAGCAAATAGTCGCGTGCTTGCTGATAGTCCATCACCGGGTCTAATCTAGCACCACCAAATGGAAGCGGTAAGCGTGTGAAGCAGCATTTTTACAAGCCCCTGGGCTTTTTCTTCCTGGGCCTGGCGATTCTTGGAGTGTTGCTGCCGCTGGTGCCGGGCACCGTCTTCCTGCTCATGTCTGCCTGGTGCTTTGCCCGCTCCTCAGAGAAATGGCACCGGCGTTTGCTGCAGCACTCCGTCACCGGCCCCATGATCAATAACTGGGAAGAAAACCGCTGCATGTCCCGCCGCACCAAGTGGGTCGCCCTGGTGACCATGCTGGTTGCGGGCGGGTTTTCTGTGGTTTTTGCAGTGGAGCAACTGTGGCTGAAGATATTCGGATCCTGCCTGCTGGCCATCGGCTGCCTGGTGGTCCTGAACATCCGGACCTGCGAGAACTGCGCCGCAAAAATAGACGAGAGTCCAAAAATAGACTAAAGTCTATTTTTATGTCGCGGATATGACATGTCCGGCAAAGAACCAAAGCGAAGCCGCACACGGCGGCGCATTCTGGGCGCCGCCCGGGATCTCTTTCTTGCAGACGGCTACAGCGACACCACCATGGACGCCATCGCCGCGGCGGCCGACATATCCCGTGCCAGCCTCTTCAATTACTTTCCCTCCAAGACAGATCTGCTGGATGCGCTGGGGGGAGACCTGGAGTCCCGCCTGCTGCGAGCCCTGACGCACTACCGCGACAAGCATGCACGGGCGCCCGAGGTGCTCAATGCGCTGTTCGGCCGTCTGGCCGAGGTACTGGAACAGACGGCACTGCTGACGCGAATGCTGTTTCTGCAGGCCGGCAAAGACGGGGATCTCCC
>JAZBPS010000271.1:0-6230 GCA_036353375.1 Halieaceae bacterium
TGGCGATATCCGCGAAACTCTGTTGCCCGTTCAGGGGCACCAGCCAGCCCCCGGCACCTTCCACCAGGTTAAGGCCGTCTCCGGGCAGGTGCGCCTTGCAATGAGCCGCCACGGTTTCCGCTTCAAGCAGCAGGTTGGCTTCGGCAGCAGCGATGTGCGGTGCGATGGCGGGTTCCAGGGCGAACGGGTTAACGATGGCGTAATCAAGCGAGGTCTCCGCAGCGGCGATGAGCGCAAGCGCGTCCTCGTTACGCAACCCCTCGGCGGTGCGCTCGCAGCCCGCGGCGGTGGGCTTGAGGCCCAGCGCGGGCATCCCCTTACGCCTTGCCGCCCGCAGCAGGGCGGCACTGCAAAAGGTTTTACCCACCTCTGTGTCGGTTCCAGTCACGAAAAATGCAGGCATGGCGACTCCGCGTGAAATGATTCAGTGAGGTTTTCGGAAACGGTAGAAATCCAGGGCCCAGGTTACCGGCAGATCCTCCGCGTCACCGGCGATGGCGCGGTAGGCACTCTCCAGTTGCTGCCAGCGGCGCTTGCCGGTGAGCCCGGCCTGACGCCCCGGGTTGACATTGTGGGCACCGATGGCGCGCAGCTCCCGCGCCAGCTGCCTGACCTGGGGTACCCGGCGCAGCCAACGCTCTGCATCGTGTGCCACCAGTTCCAGTCCGGCCACGGCAAAAGCGTTGTGCATTTCCTCGTGTGTGGCAAAGCGGTTCACATGCACCTGCGCATCGACTGCTCGCCAGGCTGCGCGCAATTCCCACAGCGTGTCCGGGCCCAGGGTGGCCAACGCGAGTTCGCCGCCGGGCTGCAGCACGCGGGCGATCTCCCGGGCGAGGCGGGGCAGGTCTTCGCACCATTGCACGGCGAGACTGGAGTACACCTGATCAATGCTGTCGCGCTCCAGCGGCAGGTTTTCTGCATCTGCGCATAACCACTGCACATCCCCGTTGTTGGCCCTGGCCCGGCGCAGCATGCCCTCGGCCAGATCAAGCCCGATCAGTTCATGACAGCGGCTCTTAAGCGCCTGGCTGAAGAACCCTGTGCCGCACCCCAGGTCCAGCAAGGTATCCACCCTGTGCCGGGGCAAGCGCTGCAGCAGCGCTGTGCCGGCCTCCTGTTGCAGCAGTGCGGCGCGGTCGTAATCTTCTGCGCGGCTGAAGGCCGCAGCAACGGCGCTTTTTTTGCGAGGGTGCGCTGTGGCCGGGTGCCGCTGCAACGCGAAATCCACCACTCGCGCGGCCACGGCCTCGGGTCGGCTTAAGTGCAGGGCGTGACCGCAGTCGCCCAGGGTCCAGACGCTGCTGCGAGAGGGGAGCGAATCCGCGACCGCACAGGGCACCAGTGCATCCTGCTGGCCGAACAGGGCGAGGTGTGGCACTGCCAGCTGTTGAACGCAGCTGCGCAGATCGAGCCCTGCCAGGGTATCCAGTCCTGCCGCCAGCCCCGCGGGTGTGGCCTCGCCGCGGCGTGCCTCTGCCTCAAGCTGTCGGCGCACGTCGGCCGCTTTCGCGTCGCCCAGGGTTTGCAGGCCGGCGAAGTAGCGGCGCAGCTTTGCCGGGTCACGCACCAGCCGTTGCCGGAAATGCTCGAAATCCTGACCCGCCATGGCGGTGCACCAGTCGGCTCGTGCGACAAAGCAGGGGTTGCTCGCCAGGGTAACCACGGCTTGCACGCGCTCGGGATAGCGCCCGGCGAGCAACAGGGCCAGGCTTCCACCCAGCGACCAGCCCAGATAGATGGCCTTTGGCGGCAGCGTAGCCACCCAGCTGTCGATCAGTTCCTGTGGCGTATCCGGCCAGGGTTCCCGGTTTTCACCATGCCCCGGCAGTTCGAGATAATGCAGGTGGAACTGCCCCGCCAGGGCGCCTGCCAGCGGCGCCCAGGTGTGGCGATTGCTGCCCCAGCCGTGCACCAGCACCAGGTCGGTGCTGGTCGCTGGCGGCGTCGGTGCCTCCCGGGCAGTTGTCTCAGCGGTGGCGTGCATGCTGATCCCGGGCATGTTTGAGGGCTTCCAGTAATCTCGCGACCTGTTCGCTGCTGTGTGCGGCGCTTAGGGCCACGCGCAGCCGTGCACTGCCGTTGGGGACGGTGGGCGGTCGAATCGCGGGAACCAGCAAGCCCTGTGCACGCAGGTTCCCGGACCAGCTTAGCGCGGTGGCGGCATCGCCCAGCACGATGGGTTGTATCGCCGTCGCGGAATCCAGCAGAGGTAGCCCCAACGCCAGGGCGCCCTCCCGGAACTGCTGAATGTTGCGCCCCAGCGCGTCTCGCAGCGCCGCGTCCTCGCGCACCAGGCCGAGCGCGCACTGCAGCGCACAGGCCGCGGCCGGAGGCAGGGCGGTGGTATAAATGTAGCTGCGGGCCGACTGTATCAGGGTGTCGATCAGCGCGGCGGGGCCGGCAACGAATGCGCCCATGACGCCCAGCGCCTTGCCCAGGGTGCCCATGAGTATCGGCACGTCTGTCTGGCTCATCCCGTAATGCTCCAGGCTGCCAGCACCCGTGTTGCCCAGTACGCCCAGGCCGTGGGCGTCGTCGACCATGAGCACGGCGTTGTGCTCGCGACAGGTCGCGGCCAGCTCGGGTACATGTGCAATGTCTCCGTCCATGCTGAAGACGCCGTCTGTGACCACAAGGCTGCGGCCTGCGGCCGGCTTTTCCAGCAACCTCGCGAGGGCAGCGCTGTCATTGTGGGCGTAGCGGCGAAAGCGCGCGCCGGACAGGCGCGCGCCATCCAGCAGCGAAGCGTGGTTGAGGCGGTCCTGCAGCACGCGGTCGCCGGCGCCGGTCAGCGCATCAATCACGCCGAGATTGGCCATGAAGCCGCTGGAAAACAGCAGGGCGCGGTCGCGGCCGGTGAAATCCGCCAATGCCTGCTCCAGCGCTTCGTGGGGAGACTGGTGTCCGCTCACCAGGTGAGATGCGCCGGCGCCGGCGCCAAAGCGGCGCGCGCCGTCAGCAAACGCCTCTATCACCCGGGGATCAGCCGCCAGCCCGAGGTAGTCGTTGCTGCAGAAGGCCAGCAGGGTCTCCCCGTCAACGCGCAGTTCCGGCCCCTGCGGGCCCTGCACAGTGAGGCGTTGGCGGTAGAGGTCCTGTTCCCGGCGCGCCTGCAGACCGGCTTCCAGCCCCCAGTGCTCCACGGGAGATCCGCCGGCTCAGGAAGCCGCGTTGTAGAAGGCGCTGCGGTCCTCCTCGTCGGCGGCCCGGGAGACGTTCATGGGCTGCACGCCCAGTTTTTCGAACAGTGCCATGTCGCTGTTTTCGCTGGGGTTGGGGGTGGTCAGCAGCTTCTCGCCGTAGAAGATGGAGTTGGCGCCGGCGAGGAAGGCCAGCGCCTGCATTTCCTCGGTCATGGTCTCGCGGCCGGCAGACAGGCGCACCATGGATTTCGGCATCATGATGCGGGCTACCGCGATGCAGCGAATGAAGTCGATGGGGTCCATGTCTTCCTGGTCTTCCAGCGGCGTACCCGGCACACGGACCAGCATGTTGATCGGCACGCTCTCGGGGTGCGTGGGCAGGTTGGCCAGCTCCACCAGCAGGCCTATACGGTCGCCCTCGCCCTCGCCCATGCCGAGGATGCCGCCACAGCAGACTTTCATACCCGCCTCCCGCACCCGGGCCAGGGTGTCCAGCCGGTCCTGGTAGCAGCGGGTTGTGATGATGTCGCCGTAGAACTCCGGCGAGGTGTCGAGATTGTGGTTGTAGTAGTCGAGGCCGGCTTCGGCCAACGCCGTGGCCTGCCCGTCGGTGAGCATGCCCAGGGTCATACAGGTTTCAAGGCCCAGGGCCTTCACCTGCGAGATCATCTCGGTCAGTACGGGAAGGTCGCGGTCCTTGGGTGAGCGCCAGGCTGCGCCCATGCAAAAGCGGCTGGAACCCGCGTCCCGTGCCGCGCGCGCGGCTTCCACCACCTGCTCGATCTCCATCAGCGCTTCTGGTGTCAGCCCGGTGTCGAAGCGCGTGCTCTGGGGGCAGTAGGCGCAGTCTTCCGGGCAGGCACCGGTTTTGATGGAAAGCAGCGTGGAGACCTGTACCTCGTTGGGATCAAAATGCGCACGGTGCACCTGCTGTGCCTGGAATATCAGGTCGTTGAAGGGCATGGCCATCAGCGCGGCGACTTCCTCGCGGCGCCAATCGTGACGAGTGGGGTAAGCTTGCTGCATGGCTGCTGTCCTGCTGGTGCGGTGGAATTGACGATGCTAGTTTGCGTGCGTACTTTGTCAACCTGAAATCGCTTCCAGAGTTGACATAAAGAGCCGTGAATCTCCCCGCTGAACTCTCCCCAGAGCGCCTGCTGGACCTGGATGCCGCGCACGTCTGGCACCCGTATTCAGGTATAGCACCCGCTTACCCGCTGTTTCCGGTCGTCGCCGCGGAAGGTGTCGAGCTGGAATTGGCAGACGGCCGACGCCTGCTGGATGGCATGTCCTCCTGGTGGTCGGCTATCCACGGGTATCGGCATCCTTACATGGACGCAGCCTTGAAAGCGCAGATCGACACCATGTCCCACGTCATGTTCGGCGGTCTCACGCACCCCGGTGCCGTGCGGCTGTGCCAGCGGCTGGTGGACATCAGTCCTGCCGGACTCACCCGTGTGTTTCTCAGTGACAGCGGCTCGGTAGCGGTGGAGGTGGCCGCGAAGATGGCCTTGCAGTACTGGCAGTCACAGGGCCGCGGTGAGAAGTCGCGCCTGTTGAGTCTGGCCGGTGGCTATCACGGTGATACCTTCATGGCCATGTCCGTGTGCGACCCGGTTAACGGCATGCACCACCTGTTCACAGGGGCGATGGCAGAGCAGCGTTTTGCCCCCAGACCCCAGGCACGTTACGGCGAGGATGTGCCGGCGGAGGATCTCGCGGCCCTGCGCAGCTTGTTTGAGGCGCACCATGAAGAGCTGGCCGCTTTGATCCTGGAGCCGGTGGTACAGGGGGCAGGTGGCATGTGGTTTTATGCGCCGGGGTATCTCAACGCCCTGCGCGACCTGTGCGACGAATTTGAGTTGCTGCTGATTGCCGACGAAATTGCCACCGGCTTCGGGCGCACCGGCCGATTGTTTGCCTGCGAACACGCGAGCATCAGCCCTGACATCCTGTGCCTTGGCAAGGCGCTTACCGGCGGCTATATGAGCATGGCCGCCACGCTTTGCAGTGAGGCCGTGGCGCACGGTATCTGTGACGGTGAGGCCGGTGTCCTGATGCACGGCCCCACCTTTATGGGCAATCCGCTGGGGTGCGCTGCCGCCAATGCCAGCATCGATCTGCTGCTGGACAGCGACTGGCCGGGCAACATCCAGCGCATTGAGGCGGCCCTGCAGCGCGGCCTTGCACCGGCGGCAACGCTGGATACGGTTGCAGACGTGCGCGTGCTTGGGGCAATTGGTGTAATCGAAATGGAGCGCCCGGTGGACATGGCGGTGCTGCAGCCGGCGCTGGTGGAGGCGGGCGTCTGGCTGCGCCCCTTCGGCAAACTGGTCTATACGATGCCACCCTACATCATGCGCAATGACCAGCTGGCCAGCCTTTGCAGCGGCGCGCTGGCGGTGCTGGAATCCCTGGGTGACAGGGCATTGAGCCCCGCCTGAATTGCTCCCTCAGGCGAGTATGGTCTTGGCCTCCCGGCCCGGAATTTCACGCACCAGGCGGGGTACAAGATAGCCGGGCAGGCGAGCACGCATGGCCGCGACAAGCGCAATAGCGGCCTCATCCGAGACCTGAAAATGGCCGGTGCCCGCAACTGCGTCCGGCAGGTGCAGGTAGTAGGGGAGCACGCCGGTTTCGAACAGGCGTCGGCTGAGTGCAACCAGGGTGTCGCTGTCGTCGTTGACGCCGGCCAGCACCACAGCCTGGTTCAGCAGCGTGGCGCCACTTTCACGCAGGGCAGCAAACGCCAGCGCACAGGCCTCGTCCAGCTCCTGCGGATGATTGCTGTGTAACACGACGACCACCTGGAAACGGCTGCTGGCCATCAGCTCGCATAGCGATCGGGTGACGCGCTCCGGAATGACCACTGGCAGTCGTGTGTGTATCCGCAGGGTTTGCACATGCGGGATGTCGCTGAGCTGTGCCAGCAGCCAGCCCAGCTGACGGTCGCTGTTGGCGAGCGGGTCGCCGCCGCTGAGAATCACTTCATGAATACTCTCGTCGGCGCGCACGAATTCCAGGCTGTGCTGCCAGGCGTCGCGGCTGGGGCTGTTGGCGGCGTAGTCGAAATGTCGCCGGAAA
>JAZBPS010000272.1:0-13454 GCA_036353375.1 Halieaceae bacterium
CACGGCTGGCTTATCCAGGTGGTGGAATCGCCCACGCCAGTGTCAGCCTTGCTGCACGCGGGTGTGATCAACCTCGGCGGCTTCCTGCTGCTGTTGTTTGCCCCCCTGTTCAGCCAGGCCACCGTTGCACAGTGGTTTGTGCTGGTGGTCGCGGGTCTTACCACAGCGATTTCTGCGCTTGTGATGTCCACCCGCATCAGCATCAAGGTGCGACTGGCCTGGTCGACCACCGCCCAGATGGGCCTGATGCTGGTGGAATGCGCGCTGGGCCTGTATGAGCTGGCGCTACTGCACCTGTGTGCACACTCCTGCTACAAGGCCTACGCGTTCCTGAATGCCGGTACCGCGGTGGACCAGAACCTAGTCATGCAGCTCTCTCCGCCGGCATTGCCGCCGCTGCGGGCCTGGGTGGTGTCCGCGCTGATCGTGCTGCCGCTGGCGCTGCTGACACCTGCTCTGTTGGGCCTGGCGTCGCCGGTAAGCCCCTGGCTGCTGATTGGCCTGGCCCTGCTGGTGGTCTGCGCCGAGCGCTTCGGTGCCAGCCAGAAAACCTCACTGATTCGCGGTCTGCTGGTCGCCGTGGCTATGCTGGCCGCCTACGTGGGCTGGAAGCTGCTGGCGGCGCGCCTGCTGCCCGAAATTGCGGTGAGCTATCACCCGGGCATGGATATCTGGGCCAGCCTGCTGTTCATTGCCATGCTCGGTGCCTGGATGCTCCTGCGCTATCGGCCTGCGGCCGCTTTCAGCCGCAAGCTCTTTATTGCACTCAATGCCGGGTTCTACCTGGACGAATGGGCAACCCGCACCACGCTGGCCCTGTGGCCGGTACGGGTGCCGAGAACGCTCGAAAAAAAAGTCATTAACCAGCAGAACGTCACTAGCCAGAAGGAGGCTGTCGCATGACCCAGGCACTGACCACGGAAAGCCGTAACAGCGGCAATATACGCCAGGCGGTATCTGAAGCCTGCGGTCGCATCGCACCCACCTGGCCACTGGACCGCGCCATCGCCGTCAACCCCTTCTGGGAAATGCGCGACCTGCCTTTTGCCCGGGTTGCCGCGCGGCTGGAAGCCACGGCGCAGGCCAAGTGCCTCATGCCTGCCAGCTACTATCAGTCGCTCTGGGGTAAGCAGATACAGCCGCAGCACCTGACGGCGGCCGCCGATGAGCTGGGCTTTAGCGGCGATGTCGCGGCGCTGGAGCGCAGTCTCGAAGAGGTGCCGGAGGGTGCGCACTGGTTCAATGTCTGTGACTGGCTGGACGCCCGTCGCGACCGTGAGCACAAGATGGCCTGGCGCGACGAGGTGATCCACCAGGTCAGCCAGTTCTGCGCCGCCTATTTCCAGTACCAGGAGCGCATGAGCCTGGGCGCGGAACAGGATCTGTACAGCGCCTGGCTGGCGACGATCCGGCAGGATCGGGGCGTGGAGATTTTGATGGGTGAGGGCGGCATGCACCGTGCCTTCCTGGACCTGCCAGAGGATATGGCGGAGGTCTTCGCCGCAGCGCACGAGTTGGTCGCCGGTAATGACAGCGCTCTCACCGCCTGGTCCCATGCCTTGTTGCTGGAAATCAACGGGTGGGCCTCCTGGATGGCCTACACCGCATGGATGGATGCCTTCAACGAGCAGGACAATGACAACCGCGAGCAGCTGCTGGCCATCATGCTGGCCTGGGAATTGGTGCTGTGGCGACACATGAAAGAGACCGACAGCGCCGGCTTTGCGCAGCTGGAAAGCGATTTTTCGCGCCAGCTGGAGTCGGCGGGAACGCTGGAAGCGTTCTATGAAAGCGCCCGGCGGCCTCTGTGGGTCTGGCACCGGGCGGCGGAGATCGCCTACCAGGCGCAGCTTTGCAGCGACCTGAAGCATCCCCCGGAGGCGCCGGCGACCCCCTGCAAACTGCAGGCAGCGTTTTGCATTGATGTCCGCTCGGAGCCCATGCGCCGAGCACTGGAAGCCCAGGACGACAGCATACAGACGCTGGGTTTTGCCGGCTTTTTCGGCCTGCCCATTGAGTACCAGGCGCCCGGCAGCAGCATGACCCGGCCACAGATGCCGGGCCTGTTGAAGCCCACGGTGAAAGCGGTGCAGGCAGGCGACGACAACCGGATGGCGGCGGGCCACAACACCAGCGCCCGCTGGTTGCAGGCCAACGAGGCCGAGCCGGCTACCTTCGGTTTTGTTGAGGCACTGGGCCTGCTCAAGGCCGGCAGCCTGATCAAGCGCAGCCTGTTTCCCTCAGACCCGGAGCACGCGGTCAACCGGCACTGCGGTTCCGGTCACTGGGACCTGATTCAGGACGGCGCCCCGATGTCGGCCGCAGACAAGGCGGGCATGGCGAAATCGGTGTTGGGTGCCATGGGCCTGGTGCGTGACTTTGCGCCCACCATCATCCTGTTCGGGCACGGCAGCGCCACCACCAACAACCCGTTTGCGGCGGCGCTGGATTGCGGTGCCTGCAACGGCCAGACCGGTGAAGTGAACGTCAAGGTGCTGGCTGACATCCTCAATGATGAGGCGGTACGCGCCGAGCTGGCCGCGCTGGGGACAGAGATTCCCTCCACGACACGGTTCTACGCCGGTCTGCACAACACCACAACGGACGAGCTGGTGAACTACGGCGAGGCACCGCCCGGTGAGGTGCAGGCCTGGTTGCGCGGCGCGACGGACGCCGCCCAGCGCAAGCGGGCAGCGGCGTTCGCGATGGACGATACCGCTGGCGCCTCCGCAGAGTATCGTCGCCGCTCTCGCGACTGGGGTCAGCTGCGCCCCGAGTGGGGCCTGGCGAACAACGCGGCGTTTGTTGTGGCACCGCGGTCGCGGACCCGGCATCTGGACCTGGCCGGCCGCAGCTTTCTGCACGACTATCGCTGGCAGGACGACGAGGGCTTCGGCGTGCTGGAGTTGATCATGACCGCCCCCATGGTGGTGACGAACTGGATTAACATGCAGTACTACGCCTCGGTCACCGATAACCTGAAGTACGGCAGCGGCAACAAGATGCTGCACAACGTGGTCGGCGGCAATATCGGCGTGTTTGAGGGCAATGGCGGTGACCTGCGTATCGGGTTGCCCATGCAGTCCCTGCACGACGGCAGCGACTGGCGCCACCAGCCCCTGCGTCTGAACGTGTTCATCCAGGCGCCGAAGGAGGCCATCGCCGAAGTCGCCAGCAATCACGAGGTGGTGCGGCAGCTTATCGACAACGACTGGCTATACCTGTTCCAGCTTGATGACGAGGGAGAGCAGGTGTCGCGGTTTTACGGTGGCGAGTGGCTGCCCAGTCCCGCGCAGTAAGTCTGCAGCAACGCGACGCCCGGCACAGGGAGCTGTGCCGGGCGTTATTTTTGCCAGTTATTTGCGTAAGGAAGGGGGCGTGGTGAAACGCAGGCACCGCCTGCTGCAGGGGGCTCAGTCGTCGCTGCTGCTGCGTAGCGACTCTGACTTGCGCATCACCATCTCCCGCAGCTCCGCCTTGTAGTCCGCGATACGTTGCAGCAGCGCCTCGTCGCCTGTGGCAAGCATCTGCGCTGCGAGTATGGCGGCGTTGGTCGCGTTATCGATAGCGACGGTGGCCACGGGGACGCCCACGGGCATCTGCACGATCGAATACAGGGCATCCTGGCCGGCCATTTTCGTGGCGCTGACCGGCACCCCAATAACCGGCAGGGGTGTGGAGGCCGCGATCATTCCCGGCAGGTGGGCTGCGCCCCCTGCGCCGGCGATGATCACGCGCAGGCCCCTGGCAGCGGCTTCGCGCGCATACGCTTCGGTGCGCTCCGGGGTGCGATGGGCGCTGACGATATCCAGCTCCCAGCTCACCCCGAGTTTGTCCAGCATAAGCGGTGCTGCGCTCATGGTGGGGAGGTCGGAGTCGCTCCCCATGATGATGCCGACCAGGGCACTCATGCGGCGCGGGTCGCGGAAAGGGACGGGAGTTTTTGCAGCGCTTCCAGAGCCGCCTCGCTGGCGGCATCGGCGGTCTCCGCCAGTGCAGTGATGTGCCCCATTTTTCTTCCCAATCGACCCGGTGGCTTTCCGTACCAGTGTACAGCAAGCTGCTCACCCTCGCTGCGCTGGCAGACGGGGCGGTCCGGGCAGCATTTTTCCAGCCTGTCTTCATACAGCACGTTGGCCATGGCCGCGGGACGGGTATCACTGACATCTGCCAGCGGCAATCCGGCGCAAGCGCGCACGTGCAGTTCGAACTGGGATGCCGGCGATGCCTCCATGGTGAGGTGGCCGGAGTTGTGCACCCGGGGCGAGATTTCGTTCACCAGCAGGCGATTGTCCGGTGTGACAAACAGCTCGATCGCGAATACACCGACGCCGCCCAGGGCGTTGAGGATGCGCTCTCCCAGGTCCAGCGCCTCCGCCGTCATTTCGGCAGGCAGTCGCGAGGGGGTGAATACCGTGGTGACCAGGTTGAGTTCCGGGTCAAAATCCATACCGAAAACCGGATAGCCCACACACTGGCCATCGGCGCCGCGGGCCATCAGCACCGCCACCTCCCGACAATCAGGCAGGAAGGGTTCCACCAGGCTGGGAGAGGTCCACAGCCGCTGCAGGTCTTGCGGGTTGCGCAGAATTTGTACCCCGAGGCCGTCGTAGCCGCCACAGCGCGCCTTCTGTACCAGCGGCAGGCCAAAGCGGTCCACCAGTGCGCCGGTCGGCAGATCTTCTCCCTGCAAAAGTTGGAATGGCAGCGTCGGAAAGCCCTGGTCCATAAGCCAGGTCTTCTGCGTGCCCTTGTCTTTCAGCAGGAACAGGACCTGGGCACCGGGACGCACCACGATGCGGCCAGCAGCCTCTGCCTCTATGAGCTGCTGCAGGCTCTCGTTGGGAATATCCTCTTTCTCGAAGGTGACGATGTCCGACGCTTCGATGAAGTTATTAAGGGTGTCCGTGTCCTGCAGCGGACCGATAACGGCGTGATCAGCGAACGCGACTGCAGGTGCCCGACCATCGTCACTGAGCACGCAGGTATTGATCCCAAGGGTATGTGCGGTCTGGCACAGGTACAGGCCCAGCTGTCCCGCTCCGATGATACCGAGGCGTAGATTCATGCCGCTGCTCCGGGTGACGCGAAGAGTGAAACGCGATACTACAAATAAAAATGCTCGCTAGCGAGACTTCAGGGGATCCGCTAGCGAGCGTGAGGCCAGAGGCCTTGGAAGCGTAACAAGCATGTTCCAGCATGTGGCGTCTAACGCGGTGGTGGTAAATCGCGCCACTGCATTGGTACAAATGTTACCTGTTTTAAGATATCGTACCATTCGAATTATACTGCTTCTTATTTCGATTAATACGAAGTTATATGTCTGTTTGATTCTGCGAATAACCCTGTACAAACAATGGGATACGCGCTGGCCGCAGGATCAACTACGCTATTGCCGTGCAAGTTAAAGGGTGGCGCAATGAAAGCCTTCGCTCCCTGCATCAAACAAAGCTAACACGGCCACGAAGGAAGGCACATGAACAATCCGGAGACGTCCACCGCGCCGCGGAAAATTTTGCGGCACCTCAATTACAACCATCTGCTGTACTTCTGGACGGTCGCCCGGGAGGGCAGCATTACAGCGGCAGCGGAGGTTTTGAGCCTGACACCCCAGACCATCAGTGGGCAGATCAAATTGCTGGAGCAGACTATCGACGCGCGCCTGTTCGAGCGAGTCGGCCGGGGGCTTGCCCTGACGGAGGTGGGTCGCGCTGTGATGCCCTACGCCGATGAGATCTTTTCCGTGGGCACCGAGCTGGCCAGACGTGTGCAGGGCGATGAGCAGGGCCTGCCCTCTACCCTCAACGTGGGTGTGGTTAACTCCTTGCCGAAGTTGGTGGTATACCGGACCCTCGCGCCGATTCTTGGCAAGGAGGATAGCCCCAGGCTGTCCTGCATGGAGGCCGATCTCGATACGCTGCTGGCAGACCTCGCAGTGCACAAACTCGACCTGCTGCTCTCCGACCGGCCTGTGCCCACCGGTTTTAACGTCAGGGCCTACAGCCACAAGCTCGGCGAAAGCGACATCGCGTTCTACGGGCGTGGTGAGCTCCTGAAACGTTGCGCAGACAACTATCCGGCATCCCTGCACGGCGTTCCCATGCTGATGCCTGCGGGCAGCACCTCCATACGACGCGCACTGGATGCCTGGCTGGCGCGGCGGGGCGTTGTGCCAAGCGTGCTTGCCGAATTCGACGACAGCGCGTTGATGAAAGCCTTTGGCCAGGCGGGCGTGGCGCTGTTTCCCGCGCCAACCGCTATCGAGCAGGCGGTGCAACACATGTACGGGGTTGAGCGGCTGGGGATGGTGGACGGACTGCGGGAAATGTTTTACCTGATTTCACCGGAGCGTCGTCTCAGCGAGCCTTTTGCGCTGGAGATAACCGAGGCGGCAAGGGAACAGCTGGGCCTGCGCTAGGGCTCGCCCCGGGGCAGCGGTGCCGGTACAGTTGTACTCGTATGCCGCCGACGCGCCTTCGCTCACCACGCCGTTTTTACCGCTTTTTTTGCTTTCGGAGTATTCCTGATGATTTTCCAAGATCGTATTGACCTGCGCACAGACGCGGGCGTTGCCCATGTCACCCTGGCGCGCGCAGACAAGATGAACGCACTCGACATGGCGATGTTTGACGCGATTGTCGAGGTGGGCGAGGCGCTGCGTGCTGACGCCAGCGTTCGCGCAGTGGTACTGTCCGGGCAGGGCAAGGCATTCTGTGCCGGTCTGGATGTCAGCAATTTCGCCGACATGGCAGCCGGTGATGGCGGTGATGTCGCGAGAGATCCCCTGGCGAAGCGCACCCATGGTGCCTCCAACAAGCCGCAGTACGCGGCCATGATGTGGCGCGAGCTGCCGGTGCCGGTGATTGCTGCAGTACACGGCGTCGCCTATGGCGGCGGCCTGCAGGTGTGCCTGGGCGCAGACATACGCTACGCCGCCGCCGACACGCGCTTCTCCGTGATGGAGATCAAATGGGGACTGGTGCCCGACATGGGGGGAACACAGCTCCTGCGGCACCTGGCAAGGGACGATGTCATTCGTGAACTGACCTACACGGGGCGCGTATTCGACGCCGCGGAAGCGGTGCAGCTGGGCTTGGTGACGAAGGTCTGCGACGACCCGCTGGCTGCGGCCGTTGCGGTGGCCGAGGAAATCGCGGGACGCAACCCGGACGCCGTCCGCGCCTCCAAACGCCTCCTGAACCAGGCACCCTATGTGGATATGGCGTCGGGACTGGTGGCAGAGTCCGTGGAGCAGGACGCCATCATCGGCAGTCCCAACCAGATAGAAGCCGTCATGGCGTCCATGGAGAAGCGCGCCGGTCGCTTTACGGACGCGGGAGCTTAGACCCATCTGGTGCTAACCTAGTGCAAGGTTGGGACTAACGGGGGGCGCACATGCCCGAAACCACAGTGGTGATCGGCAATGCATCGGGGTACTGGGGCGACGCGGCCCTGGCAACCGCACAGCTGCTGCAGGCCGATGAAATTGATTACATCGTTTACGACTACCTCGCTGAAATCACCATGTCCATTCTGGCAAGGGCGCGACGCGATGATCCCGGCAAGGGCTATGCCGCGGACTTCGTCTCCGTGGCCATGGCGCCCAACCTGCAGGAGATAGCCAGGCGAGGTGTCAAAGTCATCAGCAATGCAGGTGGCATCAATCCGTTGGCCTGCGCTGACGCACTGAGATACATCATCTCTGCGCAAAACCTGGACCTGAAGGTTGCCGTGGTGACTGGCGATGACTTGCTGCCGCGAGCCGCTGAGTTCGTCGATACCGTAGAAATGTTCAGCGGCGAGCCGTTTCCGGACAAAGCCCATGTGAGCAGCATTAACGCCTATCTCGGCGCGTACCCCATTGCCGAGGCGCTGGGTCGCGGCGCGGACATTGTGATTACCGGTAGAGGCGTGGACAGCGCTGTTGTGCTGGGTGCCTGTCTGGATGCTTTCGGCTGGCAGCCGGAGCAGTACGATTTGCTGGCGCAGGGTAGCCTGGCAGGCCATATCATCGAGTGCGGTACACAGGTGACGGGCGGGAATTTTACTGATTGGGAATCTGTCGCAGACACCCTGGATACAGCCGGCTACCCATTGGTGGAGGTGTGGCCGGACGGGCGCTTTGAAGTGTTCAAACCCGAAAACACCGGCGGTTTGGTCTCCGTCGGTACCGTCGCGGAGCAAATGCTGTATGAGATCGGAGACCCGCAGGCTTACATCCTGCCGGATGTGGTATGTGATTTCAGCATGGTGCGGCTGGAACAGGTGGCGGAAAACCGTGTGCGCGTTACCGGAGCGCAAGGGCACGGCGCGCCGGACTCTTACAAGGTTTCAGTCACCTACTCCGACGGTTACCGGGCGGGCCAGATCTGGACCGTCTACGGCCGCGATGCCGAGGCCAAGGCCCGGCATTTTGCCCGCAGCGTGTTGAGCCGCGGCGACCGGGCCTTGTAAAAGATGGGACTGCCGACCTTTACCGAAACCAGCGTGGAAGTTATCGGCAGCGAAGAGCATTTCGGCCCCGCCAGGCGAGCCTCTTCCGCCAGAGAGGTCGATGTCAAAATCGCGGCACGACACCACAGCGCTATCGGCGTCGAGGTTTTTCTGAAAGAGATGACAGGGCTGGCGCTGACTGCGCCGCCTGGGCTCACCAGTTTCGCCGGTGCTCGTCCCAAACCGAGCCCTGTGGTCAGGTTGTTTTCCTGCCTTATTCTCAAGAGCGCGGTGCCGGTTCAAGTCACGCTGGACGACGAGAGCTTTTCCGTTGCCATCCACAGGGGCAAGCAGCTGCCCGCGCCGGCCCGGGTTTTGCCGCCCGAGTGGGACCTTGACGATGCGGCAATAGCCGTGCCGCTTGAGTCACTGGCCTTCGCGCGCAGCGGAGACAAGGGTAACAAGGCCAACATCGGCGTCATTGCCCGCGACTCGGAGTTTTTGCCCTATATTGCCCGGTCACTCTCCGCCGAAAGGGTAGGTATGCACTTTGTGCACTTTCTGGAGCGGCCGGGTACCGTTGAGCGCTTTTGCTTGCCCGGGACCGCGGCGCTGAACTTCGTACTGCACGATGTTCTGGGCGGCGGCGGTGTCGCCAGCCTGCGTACGGACCCCCAGGGAAAAGGTTACTCCCAGCTAATGCTCGCCGAGTATGTGCTGCTGCCCCGCGCCCTCGCCAAGAAACACCACTTCGTCTGACGCCATCGGAGCCAATCGTTGACACCATCCGCTTTTCCTTTCACCAGCCGCATAGACCCGGCTTCCGAGGGCTTTTGCCGCAACCAATCAGACCAGCGGGCAGGCGTGTCGCAGATGCAGGCAATCCTCGATCGCGCCGCGGCACTCTCAGACAAAGCCCGCGATCGCTTTGAACGACGCGGCCAGCTGCTGCCGCGTGAGCGCCTGAACCGCTTGCTGGACCCGGGTTCTCCGTTTCTGGAGATCGCCAACATGGCAGGCTTCCTGGTGGAGGATGACGATCGCGAGACCGCGATACCCGGTGCCAACAGCATTAGCGGCATCGGTTTCGTCGCCGGCGTGCGCAGTATGATTGTGGTGGACGATTCCGGCATCAACGCCGGGGCGATGACCACGATGTCCAGTCGCAAGATCTGCCGCTGCATGGACATTGCGCTTCACAAGAAGCTGCCCTTCATTCATCTGGTGGAAAGCGCCGGCGCTGACCTCTTCAAGTACCAGGTTGAAATGTGGATGGATTCCGGCGGTGTGTTCGCGAGGCTCGCACGCCTCAGCGCTGCGGGCGTACCCACGGTGACGGTGTTGCACGGGCCGTCAGTGGCGGGCGGGGCCTACATGCCGGGGTTGAGTGATTACGTGATTGGCGTTCGTGGGAACGGCATGGCCGCGCTGGCTGCGCCGGCGCTGCTGAAAGCCGCTACCGGTGAAGAGGCGGACGCTGCCACACTGGGTGGCGCAGAAATGCACGCCAGCGTGTCCGGGCTGGTTGAATACCTGGCGGAGGACGACGCCCATGCGCTGGCGATCTGTCGTGATGTGATAGCGAGGCTGGGCTGGAACCGGCACTGCGCCACGCCTGCGCCCGCTGATTTTGCTGAACCTCGTTATTCGCCGGAGGAATTGTTGGGCGTGGTACCGGTGGACTACCGACAACCCTACGATGCAAGGGAAGTGGCAGCACGTATTGTCGATGACTCCAGCTTTGCCGACTTCAAGCCCGGCTACGGTGTCTCCCTGCTATGCCTCCAGGCGTCCATTTTCGGCATCCCCGTCGGCATTCTCTGTAACAACGGGCCGATCGATCCCGATGGCGCCACCAAGGCGGCCCAATTTATCCAGCTGTGTGACCAGGCGGGCACAAGCCTGGTGTTTCTGCAGAATATCACCGGCTATATGGTGGGCACGGATTACGAGCGGGCGGGCATGATCAAGCACGGTGCCAAAATGATACAGGCGGTAACGAATGCCCGGGTGCCGCGTATTACCCTGATGATAGGCGCCAGCTTTGGCGCCGGAAACTACGGTATGTGTGGACAGGGTTACGATCCGGATTTTCTGTTCAGCTGGCCCAATACGCGCATTGGCGTCATGGGCGGCGAGCAGGCGGCGAAGACCATGTCAGAAGTGTTTCGCGCGGGAGCCGCGCGCAAGGGCGTGGCGGTAGACGAGGCGCAGCTGCAGCAGCAGGAAGCGGCGGTCATCGAGCACTACGACAAACAGTCGGATGCGTTCTATACCTCGGGCCGGATGCTGGACGATGGCCTGATAGACCCCAGGGACTCCCGACGGGTACTGGGCATGGCGCTGCAGACCTGCTGGGAAGCCCGCCACCGTCAGACCTTCCCGAACAGTTTTGGCGTAGGCCGCATGTAACAACCGGGCCGCCACGACTGGCGACCGAAAGATAAGGAGACGCGCATGCTGCCTGACACAACGGAGCTGCTGCTGGAACAATCCACGGATACCCTCACCATCTGGTTCAATCGACCTGAGTCTCGCAATGCCCTGTCCCGGACCATGGCCGACGAGCTGACGGCGGTACTGGAGGCGCTGCCGCAATCCACCGATATTCGCTTCGTTATCCTGCGCGGCAAGGGCGGCACTTTTTGCGCCGGGGGTGACCTGAAGATGTTCAACGCGCTGTTTCACGACGAGAGCCTGTCGGCGGATGCCCTGCGCGAGCGGGTGGTGGCATTCAATGCCGAGTTCGGGCGAACGCTGGAGGCGGTGAGTCAGCTGCCCCAGTTGTTTATCGTGCTGATTGAGGGTGCGGCAATGGCCGGCGGTCTCGGCCTCGCCTGCATTGCAGACGTGGCTTTGACCACGGCCGATGCGCGCTACGCGCTCAGCGAGGTGACACTGGGTATCCCGCCGGCGCAGATTGCGCCGCTGGTGGCGAGGCGGGTCGGGCTGTCCGAGGCCCGACGCCTGCTGTTAACTGCACAGCGCTTTGACGGTCGTGAGGCGCACCGGCTCGGGTTTGTGCACGGGGTGGTGGACGATGCCGCGGAGCTTGATGTGGCGGCGAAGGCCCTGATTGAGCAGGCGCGCCGGGCTGCCCCGGGCGCTGTGCACCTGACCAAACAAATTCTGGCGGCCAGCGAGCACCTGGACGGCGATGCGCTGGTGCAGTTTGCCGCGCAACGCTTTGCCGATGGCCTGCTAGGCGACGAGGGCCGAGAAGGGATGTCGGCCTTTGTCGAGAAGCGCCCACCCCGGTGGGCGGAGACCGGTACATGACAGCCTTGGACACCGTACTGGTGGCCAACCGCGGCGAAATCGCCTGCCGCATTATCGAAAGCGCCCGCAGGGAGGGATACCGCACGGTGGCGGTGTTCTCGGATGCGGATGCAGAGGCGCGCCATGTGCAGCTGGCGGACACCGCGGTACATATCGGGCCCGCAGCCGCTGCAGACAGCTATCTGAACGCTGCGCGCCTGCTGGAGGCCGCAGCGCTTGCCGGCGCCGACGCCATTCATCCGGGTTACGGCTTCCTGTCAGAAAATGCCGCCTTTGCCCGGGCCTGCCGCGAGGCGGGTCTCGTGTTCATCGGCCCATCCGCCGAGGCGATTGAGGCCATGGGCAACAAGGCGGAATCCAAGCGCCGCATGCTGGCGGCGGGTGTGCCCTGTGTACCCGGCTATCAAAGTCCTGAACAGGGCGATGAAGTATTGCTCGCGGCGGCGGCCGATATCGGCTTTCCCATTATGGTCAAGGCCGCTGCGGGAGGTGGTGGGCGCGGCATGCGGTGGGTGGCTTGCGCCGAGGCCCTGCCGGCAGCCCTGGCTGCGGCGCGTTCGGAAGCCGCGGCGGCATTCGGCTCCGACGAGCTTATCCTCGAGAAAGCGGTTGTCGATGCGCGCCACGTGGAGATACAGGTATTCGGTGACAGCCACGGCAACCTGATTCACCTGGGCGAACGGGATTGCTCCGTGCAGCGGCGGCACCAGAAGGTGATCGAGGAATGTCCCTGTCCTGTCATGACCGCAACGTTGCGCGAGGCCATGGGTCAGGCCGCCGTCGATGCTGCCCTTAGCATTGGCTACGAGGGTGCGGGCACGGTGGAGTTCCTGCTGGGCGCCGACGGGGCGTTCTACTTCCTGGAAATGAATACGCGGCTGCAGGTGGAGCACCCGGTGACGGAAATGGTGACCGGCCTGGACCTTGTGGCCCTGCAATTGGCCGTAGCCCGGGGCGAGCCTCTGCCGCTCAACCAGCGCGACGTGTCGCTGACAGGCCACGCCATTGAAGTAAGGCTGTACGCAGAGGATCCATCGAACGATTTCCTGCCCGCCGCCGGCAGGGCGCTGCGCTGGGAGCCTCCCGTGGGGGAGGGGGTTCGCGCCGACCACGGACTCCTGCCCGGTCAGGCCATTTCACCGTTCTACGACCCCATGGTGGCCAAGATTATCGCCTGGGGCGCGAACCGCGCCGAGGCGTTACGGCGCCTGCGGCGGGCACTGGATAACACATTGTTGTTGGGCGTTGAAACCAACCTCGGTTTTCTGCAGGCGGCCCTGGCCCAGCCCATGTTTGTGGCCGGCGCCGCGACCACCGGCTTCATTGAGCAGGCGTTTCCCGGAGGTTACGTCACGGACCCGCCCACGGAGGAGGATTGCGTGATAGCGGCCTGCCTGCAACACCGCGAGGCTGTGCGCGCTGCAGAGACCCTGAGGCACAGTGGCGCGGCGCGGCTGCAGGGCTTCACCGGCCATCGCCAGATCGCGGGCGATTACCGCTACCGCGTTGGCGACCGAGAGATCAGCCTGGCGGTTAGCCAGACGGGTGTATCCTGTTACCAGGTGACTGACGGCGGCGCGCAGTGGACGGTGGGAATCGTCGCGGAAGGCGATCGCGGCGATGCCCGGGTGAAACTTGGCCGGGTCATTTACCCTGTGCGCTATGCCATAGCGGATGCGGCGAGTGTGTCACTGCAATGCGGTGGCAAGAGTGTCGTGCTGGTTAACCAGGTGGCCACCGTG
>JAZBPS010000273.1:0-2152 GCA_036353375.1 Halieaceae bacterium
ACTGACATCTTGTACCAGGTCTCATACATTTCGCGGCCGTAGATCCCCTTCAGGGTCAGCATATTGAAGACCACCTTGTTCCAGTCGATGGCGGTGTTTTCAGCGGGAATGCCGAGGATGGAGACCTTGCCGCCGTGGCACATGCTGTCGATCAGGGAATTGAGGGCCCGGGGGTTGCCGGACATCTCCAGGCCGACGTCGAATCCTTCCGCCATGCCCAGTTCCTGCTGCACATCTGCGATCGACTCCCGGCTGACATTCACCGTGCGGGTGGCGCCAAGTTTCGCGGCCCGTTCGAGTCGCGCGTCGATCACATCGGTGATAACCACGTGACGGGCACCGGCGTGGCGGCAGACCGCCGCCGCCATGGCGCCTATGGGGCCGGCCCCTGTGATCAGGATGTCCTCGCCCAGCAGGTCGAACTGCAGCGCGGTGTGAACCGCGTTGCCCAGCGGGTCGAACAGGGAGGCGATGTCGAGATCGATGCCGGGGCGGTGTTCCCACACGTTGGACATTGGCAGGACGACATACTCTGCAAACGCACCGGGTCGGTCGACGCCGATACCGGAAGTTTGCCGACACAGGTGGCGCCGGCCGGCCATGCAGTTGCGACAGCGGCCGCACACCACGTGCCCTTCACCGGAGACGATCTGCCCGGGGTGGAAGTCGTTGACGTTGGACCCGACCGCCACGATCTCTCCGACGAATTCATGCCCGACCACCATTGGTACCGGAATAGTGCGCTGTGCCCACGCGTCCCAGTGGTAGATGTGCATGTCGGTGCCACAGATGGCCGTGCGCAGGGTCCTGATCAACACGTCGTTGATGCCGGGTGCGGGCTCCGGGACGTCCTCCAGCCACATGCCGGGGGTGGCTTCTTTCTTGACCAGTGCTTTCATGACGCCGCCATCGTATCGGGTGAAGGCGCGATTATACCGGAGTCGGAGGAGTTTCCCGCATGGCGGGAACCTGTCTGGACAGGCGTGTCCGGACAGGCGTCGACAGTAAGCCCGCGCTGCGAGAGGGCGCGACTCAGCGCCCCGCTTTCCGCGCGCCCATCCCGGAGAGGCGCCCATCCCGAAGAGTGCCAGGTACGCCGGCTCCGGAACTACACTGGCATTATGCCGGCCGGGCCCGAACTCCGGTATGCAGCAGGTGATGGTCTGGCCCTGCCGAAAGCAGGATCATCTGATCCCGATGAGATCGACAGTTCGATCGATAAAATGCTGGAAAAACTGCGGCAGGCGCAGCGAGATAAAACCGGGGATGCTACCTGCGCCTCAGGGCCGAATGCAGCGAACCCAAAACCACTGCAAAGGCTCGCGAGAGAAATACAAGCACGAGTGCCACAGCGACAGCGGCGGCCACGGTGCCGAGAAAGCTCCTCGCCGTCGCTACACCAAGCGAGGGAAGCAGGAAACCGGCCCCGATTGCGCCCAGGGCTCCCAGCAGTATCTCGCCGAGCAGAGGCAGGCCCGATTTTTTCACGGCTATCGCGGCCGACAGTCCGGTGATGGCGCCAATCAAGGTGAGAGCCAGCAGGCCTCCCGCTAGTCCCAGTAGTGCGCCCGTATTGCCTTCCAATGATGCGTCCCTGATACCAGTATTCCCGGAAGCGTCTTCAACCGATCAGGCGACTACCCGTGCAGGGGAAAATGCATCACTGGTTCCGCCTGTGGCCGCGGACCCCGCACCCAAACGCAGCGGTGTTCGGTCCCCATGTTGAAGCGGGCGTATCTTGCTGCGGAAGCACGTGCGCACCAACGGCGCCACGAACCGGACCGCCACCCGCTGAACCCTCCAACCTCGGAGCCTACGGCGTGTACTTATCGACGCCCACCAGCTTGCGATCAGTGGAGAACGTACAGATGAATACCTGGGGGTTGGGGTCAGCCTCGTACTGCCCCCAAACGGAGTACATTCCCTGGTCCTTCACGGCATTTTGTGCGGTGATGCGATTGGGTTTTTGGTGAAATTTTTCAGCGGCAGCGCCAATACAGTAACGGTCCATATCCTTCACCGCAATTTGCTCGCCTGAAGGCCCTGAAGCGGCGGCAGTGCTCTCGTTGAACATGACAACAATCTTCTTTTGATCCCACTTATAAACCTGCTTGTCACCACCAGCGTGTTCCCTTACCACCTTGTGATCTTC
>JAZBPS010000020.1:0-2323 GCA_036353375.1 Halieaceae bacterium
CCCGCAGCCGGCGCACGTAGGCGTCCGGGTCGCTCAGCTTGGCGTTGTCTGACAGCTTGGACGGGATGAACACGCGGCGAATGCCCGTCTCCCGACAGGCGTGCGGGACCATGGGTGTAGCCGGGTCGATGTAGCGCGCTTTGAGCCAGTTATGACCCACGCCGCCCGGGTTTCCGGTCAAACGCATCACACATGGCACGCCACCGCCCGTCCGCATCGCCGCCCGCAGCTTGTCGATGGGGTCGGGGCTGGGGAAGTTGCCGGCTTCGTCCACGCCCACCCAGGTGTACCCGTGGCCCTGATACCGGCTGGCGTCCGCGTCTCGCTCCAGGTAGCGCAGCTTCAGGCGCGCCCCACCAGGGAACACCCAGGTCTTTTTCCCCGAGCGGTACACCGCGCCCACCGCCGGGTACACTTCCAGCATACGGGCCTCGATTTCCTCCATTTCCGTCAGGGTGCGGCGGAAGATGATCCCGTTGGCGGCCTTTCCGTAGGTGTACCAGTGGTTCAACCAATCCCCAATCAGGGCGTCAGACTTGCCGCCGCCACGCGCGCCACCGAAGAACACGTCCTCGATAGGGCAGGCCAGCAAATACGACTGCGGCCCGGGTTGGGGCTCCCAGGCCGGCGGCAGGTCAAAGCGTTGCGCGATGCCCATTAGTGCTCAGTGGGCTTTGCCTGCGCCTTACGCCGGGCCTCCGCCTGCGCCACCATGGCAGCCCAGTCCTCCTCCGTGGCCGCGATCCCAGGCATGCGCACCACGCCCAGGAAGTTGCCCTCCTCGTCCGTCTCAGCGACCTTGATGGGCGCATCCAGGCCCAGCAGCTTGGTCCGCTTCTCCACGCACTTGAGCACGAGGTCCATGTACCGGGGATCCCCGATGCGCTCCTCGACCTGCACCTCGGCATACTCGCCAGCGTTGCGGCCGCCCGTGCGCCGCCCCTTCTTGGTCTTTTCCGCCTGCTCCTTGCTGCGCTCCCACGCCGCCCAGGCTTCCGCCTCCATGTGATCCAGCTTGGCCAGCTCCCGGGCCTTGAGTTCGTCAATGGCCTCCAGCTGCTCCTCGCGCCACTGCTCCTGCAGCTTCTTCAGGTCATAGCAGATCTGCTGCCGCGTCACCTGGGTGCCAGTGGCCTTGCCAAGCTCCACCGCAATCTCGTTCTGCGAGTAGCCGCGCAGGTAGTGCCGGGCGATGAAAGCCAAGTCTCGCTCGCGCTCCTTCACCGTCCGCTTCTTGCCGCGCTTCGTGCCCTTGCCGCCCTGTGTCGCCATGTCAACCCGTCCTAATGTGCAAAAGTGCAACGCCTAGCGAAATGATAACCCGGCCAAAATTAGCTTCTCGGGGTCGCAGACAGACACCACCCCGACTGCCCAATATCCATCCTGCAACGGCTTGCTCAGTCCACCGCGCTCCGGGTGTGGGTCGTGCACCACCTTCCCGGCCTTGGCCACCACCGCGTGGTTTCCACCCCTGGGGCTCCGGCCGACCATGACGTGGTAGGCGGCTGAGTTGTACCGGGCCATCATCTGCAGCGGGTCTGTTGTCAGGACTTCGGTATAGGCCAGCCCGTACTGGGCCAGCCATTGGTTCAGCATTTCCAGGCCATCGCCCGCCGTATCGTCATCTGAGGCGCCATCGAACACGTGCGGGACCGCCTGGGCGGGCAGGTGCAGGATGCTGGCGATACAGGCCCTGAAGCAGTCTCCGTAGCGGCCCTGGGCGGGGTTATGCAGGATGGTCTGGTCAACGGGCTTCACGCGGCTTCTCCTGCGCCTGAGCCACCGCTGGAATCAACGGGATGATGCGCTGACCGTCCCGGTATCCGTACAGGCCGTGGGACAGCTGTTCCGCCCGGCCGTAGAACGGCAGGCCGCAGCGGGTGTGGAATGCTGGCGTATTCACCCGGCATCCCTCCCAGCGTACTTCATGGCCTCGGCCTGCAGGATGGCGGCAGCGTGTGACAGGTCGCGCAGCTGCTGTGCGCTCCAGTGCAGGGTATGGTGCTGCGGCTGGTCTGCGCTTCCCTTCCATGACACCACCACGGCGACATGGGCAATCTCATCCGAGCGCTGGGCCAGCTTGGTCAGCAGGAACTCTGGGCACACCTTGGTCCCGCAGGGAGGGGCATCCAATGGGTTACATGCCTCCCATCTCTGTCGCCTTCATGGACCTCCCATGAAAACGTATGTTTGTCGTATCTATCGGTTGAAACGAATTTAACCCCGTTGTCGCACTCAACAGATACCAAGACGACATTGCTAAGTCCGCCTGCAACCCGGTGCCCAGGCGGCGGTACGCGCTCTAAAACAGAGATCCACATAA
>JAZBPS010000274.1:0-3328 GCA_036353375.1 Halieaceae bacterium
GACCCCTGTTCAATGCCCGTTCTCAACACCGCCGTAACGCTGAGCAGGCCGATGTAAATCGCCAGCGCGATGAAAAAGCTGCGAAAGCGCGATTCCCGGGGTGCCGTGCGTCCAAGCGGCACGGCGATGAGCGCCAGCAACAGGGTCGCCACGGGCGTCGTGATGCGCCACTGGTACTCGGCGATATCCTTCGGGTCCGGCGATTGGGCGAGCGTGAGGGTGGTTTCCGCCTTGCGTCGATAGCTGTCCTGCGCCTCCTCATTGGCAAGTTTCACCACCATGCGCTTGAATTTCAGCGTCACGTCCGTCTGCGCCTTTTTGTCCAGCAGGTAGTTGTAGCCATTGTGAAACTCGGCGGTCAGTGCCTGGTTGGGATTGAGCGCAGGCAGCGCTGCAGTTTCCGCAACGATAACTTCCGTGCGGGCGCGCTCCGCGTGATTCTTTTGCAGGAATACGTCCTTGTGCAGGCCCCGTTCAAGATCCAGGTCCCGGGCGATAAAGGTATAGTCGCTGCCCTCCATATTCACAAACTCGCCGGAGGCCATTTGCTTGAGGTCAAAGCGCGCCGCAGCCTCCGCCTCAAGCCGATAGCTTTCGCGGTAAGCCCAGGGCCTGCCCATGGTCGATATGATGCCGGTGAGAATCGCGACCACGACCGTGAGCTTGAAAACGGCTTCCAGGACGCGCAGCTGGCTGACCCCGGCAGCGTACAGGGCGTTCATCTCCGCGTCCCGGTAGAGTCGTCCCACCGCGGCCAGCACTGAGAAAAAAAGCGCCGAGGGCAGCAGTACCTCAAGGGTCACCACGGTGTTAAGCCCCACCAGTTTGAAGGCTGTGGGCATGTCGAGTTTTCCCTGCGCGGCAAGGTTGAGCTGCAGGGCTGCGGAATAGCCGACGAACACCAGAACCAGCAGGCCCAGTCCGGAAACGAAAGGGAGCAGAATCTCCCGGCTGATGTAGCGATCGATGATCAAGGCCAGGGCCACCGTTCAAACCAGCTGGCATTGTACCGCAGCGCGCCGCTGGCGGTTCCCGCCCCGCGCCGTCTGGCCATTTTCTGCGGCTTGACGCATAATTGCGCGCTTTTCGCGACGGCCTCTGGCCACCACTGAGTTCGCGCGCTTCGGAACCCTGGACATGTTCAACCTGAGCGATGGCGTCAAGAAGGCGCTGATACTCATCCCAACGCAACCCTTGCCCGCAAAATCCCGGGTTGCCCTGCGGCGGCGCCATCTGGCGGAGCTGGAGCTTGAGAAAGCGCGCCGCGCGCAGTTTCTGATCATCGGGCACCCCAAGAGCGGTAACACCTGGTTGAAGGCGATGATTTCGCGGCTTTACCAGATTCGCTATGACTTGCCAGAGTCGAAGCTCATCAACACGGACGAGTTCGCGCGCAAGATACCTGAAATTCCGCGCCTCGCAGCCACCAATGGCGTGTACAGCTATGAAGCGGAAGTGGGCAAGCTGCTCGCCGCGGGTGCCCCCGACAACCCCCTGCGCGCCAAACCGGTGCTGTTCCTTGCCAGGCACCCGATCGATATTGCCGTGTCCTGGTATCACCAGTTCACCAAACGGCAGTCGCGGGCGAAGCAGGAGCTGATCAACCACTCCATCGAGCATCCTATTGACCGGCACAGCATCGACATGTGGGATTTTGTCCGCTCATCGGATATCGGGCTCGAGTTCCTGATTGATTACCAGAACACCTGGGCGCGCAATATCGCTGAATTGCCAAGGGGCCTGCTGGTCAGGTACGAGGAACTGCGCGCAGAGCCGGTTCCCACGCTGCATCGCATCGTCACACACATGGGCGCGGACTTCTCCGAGGAGGAGGTCCGGGAAGCGGTGGAGTGGGGCTCTTTTGACAACCTTCGCAAGCTGGAGACCTCCGGCACCTTCAGCCAGGGCGGGATGAAACTGGTGGATAAAAACGACCCCAGTACTTTCAAGGTCCGTCGCGGCAAGGTTGGTGGCTACCGCGAGGACTTCAGCGAAGCCCAGGTGGAAGAACTGGAGGCGCTGGTTCGCGCGCGTATCGTCCCTGAGCTGGGTTACTGCCGCGAGGCAACATGACGCCTGCAACCTGGGTCATACTGGGTGACAAGCGTGGCGACAACGGGCAGGTGGAAACGATCGTCGAAGCCCTGGACTGGCCCGTAGAGCGCAAGTATGTGCACATGAAGCCGGAGTGGGTGTTTGGTAAGCCGCGCTATCGCCCCTCGCTGGAGCACCTCGACCTGTCCCGCTCAGACCCCCTGCAGGGCCCCTGGCCTGACCTCATCATCACCGTGGGCAGACGGCCCTCCATGGTGGCCCTGTGGGTGCGGAAGCAATCGGGCAATCGCACAAAGATTGTCCTGGTGGGCAAGCCCTCCGGGCATATGCTGGATTTTTCCCTGGTGATCGCCAGCGCTGAGAACCAGATGCCGCCCCTGCACAATTTCCAGGCCACCCGCCTGCCACTGATGCGAATCTCGCAACAGGCTGTGGCAGAGGAGGCCCGCGCCTGGGAAAGCCGTCTCGCCGACTACCAGCGCCCGCTGATCGCGATGCTGGTCGGCGGTGAAACCAACCCGTTTATTATGAATCGCAAGGTTGCGCGGGAACTGGTGGCAACGGCGCGCTGGGTGGTGGAGGAGCTGGGCGGAACGCCCTATATCACCACCAGTCGCCGCACCACGCCAGAGGTGCTGGACGTACTGCGCCGTGAGCTGCCGGAGCAGGCGGTTTACTTCGAGTGGTCAGCGGAGGCACCGGACAATCCCTACCGGGCGCTGCTGGGTTCGGCGGACGGGTTTATCGTCACCGGGGACAGCGTTTCCATGATGGTAGAGGTCCTCTACCTGGGCAAGCCACTGGCTCTGTTCCCCCTGCCGGGCGGCGTGCTGGGCACGCTGGATCAGCTGCGTCGCTCACTGGCGCACTGGCTGTTCCGACCAAGGCTGGAATCCAGGGCGGACCGGCTACGCCACGCAGTCGCTCGCGGTGTTCATCATCTGGACATCTTCAAAATACTGTCGGCGACGCGAGACTTCCGCGCCTTTCACAGAATGCTGATCGATGAGGGCCTCGCGGTGTGGGCGGGGCAGCCGTTTCGGGAGGAAATGCCGGCATTGCCCGACGATCTGGGGGTAGTGGTGAGTCGTATCAAGGCGCTGTTTCCCGCTGCGAGCGCGGGGCCAGGCGCAGGCCCGCAGCAAACCGGTGCCTAGCGCATTCCCAGTACGTTCTTCATGAAGTGCGTGCCGAACCGGCTGATGCGTTGCGCTGCGACCGCCAGCGGGCTCTGGTCCAGGTAGTTGAGCTGCACCATACGCCGCTCTCCAAC
>JAZBPS010000275.1:0-3744 GCA_036353375.1 Halieaceae bacterium
ACGTCCCAGCCAAACACAATGACCCCGACCGCGGGAAAAAGATTAAAGACCACCAACAACAGAAGACTGAGCGGGTGCGCGATTCGTGTACCCGTTGCGCGATCAATGCTCTCTGGAACTACTGTCATATCGTGCCCAGGGTCCGCATACGCCAGGCAAAGACTACCCGCATATAAAAAAGCCGGGCAATGCCCGGCTTTTCAGTGACGTCACAGGATCTCAATCCTCGTCGTCTTCGAACGCCTCGGCGTTGTCAAACACGGGTCTGTCGACCAGCTCGACATAGGCCATGGGCGCTTTGTCGCCAGCGCGATAACCGCATTTGAGGATACGGATATAGCCACCCGGGCGCTCCTGGTAACGCGGACCCAGCTCGGAGAAGAGCTTGCCTACTGCAGTCTTGTCGCGCAGCCGGTCAAAAGCCAGTCGCCGATTCGCCACGTTATCCTGCTTGGCCAGGGTTATCAGGGGCTCGGCCACTCGCCGCAGCTCCTTGGCTTTGGGTAGCGTCGTCTTGATCAGTTCATGCTCCACCAGCGAGGCAGTCATGTTTCTGAACATTGCCTTGCGGTGCGAGCTGTTGCGGTTTAACTGACGTCCACTGTGACGGTGTCGCATTTTCTCAATCCTGTTCCAGTGCTATCACAGCACATACATGTCTTGCGGGTATGCGCGGCTCAGACGCTCAACACCCGATCATCGTTCTTCAGGCTGGCCGGCGGCCAGTTATCCAGGCGCATACCCAGGGACAAGCCGCGGGATGCCAATACATCCTTGATTTCAGTCAGCGACTTCTTGCCAAGGTTAGGCGTCTTGAGCAGCTCAACTTCCGTGCGCTGCACCAGGTCGCCGATGTAGTAGATATTCTCAGCCTTCAGGCAGTTGGCAGAGCGCACGGTGAGCTCCAGGTCGTCGACGGGACGCAGCAGGATAGGATCGACTTCGTCTTCCTCCTCGGCCGCCTCTTCCAGCTTTTCGCTTTCCAGATCGACAAACACCGCCAGTTGCTGCTGCAGGATCGTAGCAGCACGCCGGATAGCCTCTTCGGGATCAATAGTCCCGTTTGTCTCGAGGTCGAGGACCAGCTTGTCAAGGTCAGTGCGCTGCTCCACCCGTGCCGCTTCCACAACGTAAGACACACGCTGTATCGGACTGAAGGTGGCATCGAGTTGCAGGCGACCTATCGCGCGCGTTTCTTCCTCCGGGTTCTCACGGCTGTCCGCCGGTGAGTACCCACGTCCGCGAGCTACTGTCAGGGACATGCGGATTTCCGCTTTGTCGTTCAGGTGACAGATAACGTGCTCCGGATTGCGCACTTCCACTTCGTGATCTGTCTGTATATCGCCAGCGGTCACGATGCCGGGGCCTTGCTTGCTCAACACAAGCTCTGCTGAATCCTTGCCATGCATCAGGAGTGCCACGCCTTTCAGGTTCAGCAAAATCTCAATAACGTCTTCCTGCACGCCTTCCATTGAGGTGTACTCGTGGTCTACGCCATCGATATCGACCTCGGTGATGGCACAGCCAGGCATAGAGGAAAGCAGGATACGACGCAGCGCATTGCCCAGCGTGTGGCCGAAGCCACGCTCGAGCGGCTCCAGGGTGACCTGAGCGCGTGTTTCGCTTTTTTCTTCAACGTTAATCACGCGCGGGGTCAAAAACTCATTTACTGCTGATTGCATACTTGCACCTGTGCTTTCGTTTATCCGTTTAACCACAAACCCTTAAGATCGCGGGGCGGTTTACTTGGAGTAGAGTTCGACGATCAGATTCTCATTGATGTCAGAGCCCAAATCCTGGCGGTCGGGATACGCCTTGAACGTTCCTTCCAGCTTTTCATTGTTCACTTCCATCCACTCAGGCTCTCCGCGCTGGGCTGCCAGCGCCAGTGCAGATTGCACGCGCAGCTGCTTCTTCGCTTTCTCACGCAGCGAAATGACATCGCCTGGCGCTACCTGGTAGGAAGGAATGTTCACGCTCTGGCCATTCACCAGAATCGCCCGGTGGGAGACCAGCTGCCTGGCCTCAGCACGCGTCGCGCCAAAGCCCATGCGGTAGACCACGTTGTCAAGACGACATTCGAGCAGGCGCAGCAGATTTTCGCCGGTAGCGCCACGAAGCCTTGCAGCTTCCTTGTAATAGCTACGGAACTGCTTCTCCAGCACGCCGTAAATCCGACGCACCTTCTGCTTTTCCCGCAGCTGTACGCCGTAATCCGACAGGCGACCGCGACGCGCGCCATGCTGGCCGGGTGCGTTCTCGATGTTGCACTTGCTTTCCAGCGCCCGAACACCGCTCTTCAGGAAGAGATCTGTGCCTTCGCGGCGGGAGAGCTTGCATTTTGGACCGATATATCTAGCCATTATTCTTCCTACCTTATACGCGACGCTTTTTGGGTGGGCGACAACCGTTGTGCGGTATCGGCGTCACGTCGGTGATGTTGCTGATCTTGAAGCCGCAAGCATTCAATGCACGCACTGCGGATTCGCGGCCAGGGCCGGGGCCTTTGACCTGTACGTCGAGGTTCTGGAGTCCGTACTCCTTGGCAGCCTCGCCTGCACGCTCAGCGGCGACCTGCGCCGCAAAAGGCGTGCTCTTGCGCGAGCCCCGAAAACCCGAGCCACCGGCAGTCGCCCAGCTGAGCGTGTTACCCTGCCGGTCGGTGATCGTGATGATGGTGTTATTGAAGGACGCGTGGACGTGCGCTATGCCGTCAGCAACCTGCTTACGTACTTTTTTGCGAGTGCTTTTAGCACCTGGCTTGGCCATATAGTTTCCTACTTTAATATCAACACTGCACTTGGGTGCAGCTACACTAAATCGGATTCGATTTGTTCTCTTTAAACCTGTGAGGTGTCTTAACCCCTCCGTGGCGCCGGGAACAATATCCGTTCCTACTGCAACGAGGCGCCAGCATTTTTACTCGCGCCTCCCACTGCCCGGGGATGTAACTCCGGACAGCTTCTAACTGACTACCGACGAATCGGCTTGCGCGGCCCCTTGCGGGTACGAGCATTGGTCTTGGTGCGCTGACCGCGCAGCGGCAAGCCCTTGCGGTGACGCAGGCCGCGGTTGCAGCCCAGATCCATCAACCGCTTGATGTTCATGTTCACTTCCCGACGCAGGTCACCTTCCACGGTGAACTTGCTTACCTCGCCGCGCAGAGCTTCCATCTGCTCGTCGGAAAGATCACCGATGCGAGTGGCTTCATCCACACCCGCAGACTGGCAAAGCTCCCTGGCTCGCGTACGACCCACACCGTAGATGTAGGTCAGCGAGATCACGGCATGCTTGTTGTCAGGAATATTGACACCGGCTATACGAGCCATTTAATTTCTCCAGCTATCTCAGGCCAGTCCTGGCCACTTTTCAGCGACAGACAATCCCTCAGGGTAAAAACCCCGAGAGCATACGCCGCGCGAAAGGCGCGCAATTCTAGCGACATAAATCTCAAAAATCAACATGTTACGCGGGCCCGATCAGCCCTGACGCTGCTTGTGCCGCGGTTCAGCACTGCAAATTACACGTACAACGCCCTTGCGACGCACGATCTTGCAGTTGCGGCATACCTTCTTCACAGAGGCACGTACTTTCATCACTTCATCTCCAGCAAAAAAGACACTACCGGACGCGACCGGCGCTGCCGTAATTCTTCAGGTTGGCCTTCTTCAGCACCGAATCGTACTGCTGTGACATCAGGTGGCTCTGCACCTGCGCCATGAAGTCCATAACCACTACCACTGC
>JAZBPS010000276.1:0-2991 GCA_036353375.1 Halieaceae bacterium
AGCACTGCAGCCGCATCGCCACCCGCGTCGACGCAGTCGGCAAGTCGCTGCACCAGCGCGCTGCCGATCACCACGCCATCGGCGTCGCGGGCGATCCGGGCAGCCGACGCCGCGTCCTTGATGCCAAATCCGACCGCCACGGGCAAGTTGCTGTGCTGCCGAATGAGCGCCACGTGTGTCGCCACATCCTGGGCATCCATGTGGCCCGCGCCCGTCACGCCTTTCAGAGACACGTAGTAGACAAAGCCCGTGGCCACGTCTGTAATCTTCCTGACCCGCTCCGCCGGTGTGGTAGGGGCAACCAGGAAGATATTGTCTATCCCCACGCGTTTGAGCTCGGCGTTCAACGCGTCAACCTCTTCCGGAGGCATATCCACGGTCAACAGCGCGTCCAGCCCCACCGATCTGGCCCGGTCGGCGAACGCCGCGTAACCCATACCCACCACAGGGTTGGAGTAGCCCATAAGCAGGACGGGGGTTTCCGTATCGCTGGCGCGGAATTCGGCCACCATCTGCAGCGCGTCGCGAAGGCGTATGCCGCAGGCCAAGGCCCGCTCGTGTCCCCGCTGTATCACCGGGCCCTCTGCCATGGGGTCGGAAAACGGCACACCCAGCTCGATGATGTCGGCGCCGGCTTCCACCAGACGATGCATCAAGGGCACGGTGACATCAGGCAGCGGGTCGCCTGCCACAATGTAGGGAATGACGGCTTTGCGTCCCTGTGCCGCCAGCGCCGCGAAGCGACCGGCTATTCGACTGGAAGTAGTCATATCCCGCCCTACAGCTCGATGCCTTCGAGACGCGCAACCGTGTTGATGTCCTTGTCACCGCGCCCAGACAGGTTCACGACAATCGTCTGCTCGGGCCCCATGGTCGGCGCCAGTCGCGCCGTATAGGCCAGTGCGTGTGCCGTTTCAAGCGCCGGCATAATGCCTTCGGTGCGAGTGACTTCATGAAACGCCGCCAGCGTTTCCTCATCGTCTGCCGCGACGTATTCAACCCGCCCCATGTCTTTCAGCCAGGAGTGTTCGGGCCCTACGCCCGGGTAGTCCAGCCCGGCGGATACCGAGTGCGTGTGCATGATCTGGCCGTCTTCGTCCTGCATCAGGTAGGTCTTGTTACCGTGCAATACACCCGGCTTGCCCGCCGACAGTGGCGCCGCATGCATGCCAGACCCCAGGCCGTGCCCGCCGGCCTCCACGCCATACATGCGCACACCCTGGTCAGCGAGAAACGGATAAAACAGGCCGATTGCATTTGAACCGCCGCCTACGCAGGCAACCAGGGCGTCGGGAAGCTTGCCGGTCATTGCCAGGCTCTGGGCGCGCGCTTCACGACCGATCACGCTCTGGAAATCCCGGACCAGCCGCGGATACGGCGCAGGTCCCGCCACGGTGCCGATGATGTAGAAGGTGTCATCCACGTTCGTAACCCAGTCGCGCATCGCCTCATTCATGGCGTCCTTGAGGGTGCGCGTCCCCGAGGTGACGGACACCACGTGGGCTCCCAGCAATTTCATGCGGTAGACGTTGAGCGACTGCCGATGAACGTCCTCTTCGCCCATGAACACGTGACATTCCATACCCAGCCGCGCCGCGATGGTCGCCGAGGCCACACCGTGCTGGCCGGCGCCGGTCTCGGCAATAATGCGGCGCTTGCCCATGTGCTTCGCCAGCAGTGCCTGGCCGACGGTGTTGTTCACCTTGTGGGCACCGGTGTGATTGAGATCCTCGCGCTTGAAAAAGATGCGCGCACCGCCGAGCTTTTCAGACCAACGCTTTGCCTCGTACAAGGGGGAAGGTCTGCCCACGTAGTGCGCCAGATCCTCATCAAATTCTCGCTGGAAGTCTGCATCGGCTGCGAGTCGCGTGTAGAGCTTATCCAGCTCGTCCAGCGCGGCCATCAGCGTCTCAGACACATAGCGCCCGCCATATTCACCAAAACGCCCGGCTTCATCCGGGGTTGCAGCGAGGAGTTCAGCAGTAATCTGGTTCATGGGTTTATCTCGTTGCAGCCATTTGTTGTTCCGCCTCATTCTCGAGTGCGGCATCTGTAGCGCGCACCGCAGACGCAAATGCCTGCATGCGCTTGAAACATTTTTTCCCGGGAGACGATTCTATTCCTCCTGATACGTCTACCGCGTACGGTCGGACCGAACGAATCGCGGCCTCGACGTTGTCGGCATCCAGGCCGCCCGCAAGCACCAGAGGCGCTGGCAACGTGCCTGGGACAAGTCGCCAGTCGAAAACTTCCCCGGTACCGCCGGCCACCCCGGCTTTCCAGGTATCGAGCAACAGTGCAGAGGCCCCTTCATACTGTCCGGCCAACGCACCGATGTTACTACCGGGCGCCACGGGCAAGGCCTTCATCCACGGCACGCCGAACTGCGCACAATACTCCCGGGTCTCGCCGCCATGGAACTGCAGGCAGTCCAGCTTCAACGCATTCACCACGCTGCGTACGCGTTCGGCATCGGCGTCGACAAACAGGCCGACGACGCTCACCCAGGCCGGCTTGCAACCCAGCAGTTCGCGCGCCTGCTCCAGGCTAACCGCCCTAGGGCTTGGCGCGTGAAACACCAAACCGACCGCGTCTGCGCCCGCCTGTACCGCCGACGCCAGGTCTTCGGAGCGGGTAATACCGCAGAACTTGATTCGGGTTCTTGCCACGCCGCGAGCCTTCATTTATCAGGCAGTGGATAGTACCAGAACACCCCTCGTTATGCAGGCTCCGGCGCGAACCATGGGCCCTTTTCCGGCACCTCCAGCCCATGATCGGGGGGATAGTCCACGCCCACCAGATAAAGCCCGCTCGCCGGCGCCGTATCCGGTGCCAGCCTGCGATCCCGGGCGTGAAGCAGTTGCGTCAACCAGTCCGCGCCTACCCCGCCACGGCCCACCGCAATAAGCGCGCCGGCGATATTGCGCACCATATGATGCAGGAACGCGTTGGCGGTGATTTCAAATACAATCAGTGCACCGCTGCGACGGA
>JAZBPS010000475.1:0-1423 GCA_036353375.1 Halieaceae bacterium
CGCACGCTGGCCACCAGCGAGTTGGTGGTGCCCAGGTCAATACCTGCGGCGAGGCGGTGTTCATGCGGCGCGGACGATTCGCCCGGCTCGGCTATCTGCAAAAAAGCCATCAGATCATCTCTTCCAGTTCTGCTTCCAGCGCCTCGGCCTCCTGGTGCAGCTTGTTGAGAAACTGCATCTTGGCAACCGATTCGCAAGCCTCTTCCAACTGCTCGGGGGTGCCGGCCTCGAACTGGACCGCCAGTTGCGCCACCTGGGCCTTGATCAGGTTACCGATCTCCGCCATCAGGTCGTCGAGTTCCGCCTGCGGTTCCGCCTGTCCGCGCACCTCCGCCAGCGACTCGCGCAGTTCCATCTGCTGCATCAGGAACTCCGTATCCCGCGTGGTGGCCGTTTCCCGGTTGGGGTCCATGCCGTTCAGCTGCAACAGGTACTGCGCGCGTTTGAGCGGGTCCCGCAGGGTCTCGAAGGCCTCGTTCACCCGGGTCGCCTGCTGCAGGGCCAGGCGCTGCTCCGTCTCCGGCGCATTGGCATAGCGGTCCGGATGCACCACCTTCTGCAGATCGCGGTAACGCTCCGCCAGGGCGGCACCATCCACCCGGAAACCGACCGGCAGGCCGAACAGGTCAAAATAATTCTTGGAAAAATCAAACATCGGCGTTTTTTCAGGAACCTCTGGATGTATCGGGCCCACGGGGGCTGGCAATCGGCACCTGTCCCGCCCGCAGGGGAATGCCGGGTGCTGTGCAGACGGCATCCCCATGCACCCTGCACAACAGTGTGCCTGACAGGCTTCCGCGTTGACCGGGGGACAACAGCCGGCCCATCCCGGCTAAGGCAACGAGGTTCACGATGCGTGTAGAGGCTCGTGCCCCCTCATCAACCGACAACGCCCGCGAAAGCGGGCGTCACGGTACCCGATGCAGGCCCCTGGCCTACACCGTAAAACTTTCCCCGCAGCCACATTCGTCCTTGACGTTGGGGTTGTTGAACAGGAATCCCTCGTTCAACCCTTCCTTGCCATAATCCAGCTGTGTGCCGTCCAGGTACACCAGGCTCTTCTGGTCCACGATGACCTTCACGCCATGGTCCTCGAAAACCACGTCGTCCTCGTTCGTGTCGTCCACGAATTCCAGCACGTAGGCCATGCCGGAACAGCCGGAGGTCTTAACCCCCAGACGCACACCCAAACCCGACCCGCGATTTTCCAGAAAACGGGTCACGCGCTCAGCCGCCGCTGCACTCATGGTGATGGCCATAACTGTCTCCCGAGTATTCCGAACGCCCTGATCAGTCCTGTTTTTTACCCTGCAGATCCTCGATGGCCGCCTTGATGGCGTCCTCGGCCAGCACCGAGCAGTGCACCTTCACCGGCGGCAGGGCCAGTTCCTCGGCGATCTGGGTGTTCTTGATCTGCTGCGCC
>JAZBPS010000277.1:0-2308 GCA_036353375.1 Halieaceae bacterium
GATCCTGGCAGCGGCGACGACGATCCTGGGCTTGATCCCCCTGCTCTCAGACGTGTTTTTCGTGAACATGTCAGTCACCATCATGGGCGGCCTGGGCTTTGCCACAGTGCTCACACTCATCGTGGTGCCGACGCTGTACGCGGTGTTCTTCCGAATCGATAACACGGAGGTCGCCGGCGCGGCAGAAGCGCAGTCCTGATGGCAGGCAGACAACGCCGCCCGAAGCGGCGCTAGAGCATAACCTTGCCTGCCGGGCCGAATCGTTTACAGGACACAGAACTCTGTCTACGATCCACAGGCATCAGGGCGTAAAGCACAGGAGACAGACCATGAGTATGTTGATTACCGGTGTCTTGCTGTGGTCCTTGCTGCACTTCGTGCCCGCGGGCCTGCCCGCCCAGCGCGCGGCGGCGGTCAACACGCTGGGCGAAGGCGCCTACAAGGGGATTTTCGCTGTACTGATGCTGGCCGCACTGGCCGCCATCATCTTCGGCTGGCGCAGTGCGACGCCCAGTGTGATCTACACACCGCCACCGGCCCTGCGGCCGGTCGCAGTGGTACTGACGTTGATCGGGTTCGTGTTGATGGCAGCCGCCAACCACCCCACGCGTATCGGGCGCGTCGTGCGCCACCCCCAGCTCACCGGCGTGCTGCTCTGGGCGATAGCGCACCTGCTGGCGAACGGTGACAGTCGATCGCTGGTGCTGTTTGGCGGTTTCTCGGTGTGGTGCGTTGTGATGATTGCGTTCATCAACCGCCGCGACGGAGCCTGGGAAAAACCCGCGCCGCCGTCCTGGACGGCCGAGATCGTCGGGGTCGTGCTGGGCCTGGGCGTGGGCGCCGCAGTGATGTGGGCACACCCCTGGATCGCGGGCGTGCCCCTTTTCTACTAACGCTGCCGGTTGCCGATCAGCTACCCGACTGGCGCCGTTCCAGCAGCGTCATTGAAGCCTTCTGGTTCAGCAAGCGGATTTCCCGTTCCTCCAGCTGCCGGCTGTCAGCGCCCTGCAGTATCAGCTCACGCAGCTCCGCGGTTGAGAGCCCGGGGGCCAGGGCCAGCAGCTTGCCTGCGAGGTTCAGTACCTGGGGCGACGCCATGGACGTACCGCTGAGCTTCTGCCGGCTGCCGCCCGGCACGTAGCTGTCCACTTCAAACCCGTTGGCGTAGATGTCGACCTTGCCCAGGCTGGTGAAGCTGGTTTCCTGGCCCGCCTGGTCCACTGCACCCACGCTGAGGATGTTGGGTAGCTCATAGCTTGACGGATAGAACTCGTCGAACTTCACGTCGTTATCCGAGTTGCCCGCCGAGGTGATGAACAGGATATCCTCAGCGTCTGCGATGGCGCCCCGCAGCGCATCGTTGGTGATGTTGTAGTAACGCCGGGCCAGGGCCTTGCGCTCTTCCGGCGTGTCGCCCACATCGTGGGCCTCCAGCGCCGCCTCAATGCCGGCCAGGCTGCCGCCCCAGCTCATGTTGACGGCCCGCACGCCCTGGGCCTTCATGTAATCCACCGACGCCTTCAGCCCATCCGCCTCCTTCAGGGCCAGCTCCAGGGTAGGTTTTTCCGGAATGATGGTGTGACCGAAGGTCATGCGCACGGTCAGCAGGCGCGCAAACGGGTTTCCCGCCAGCGCAATACCGGAGACATGGGTGCCGTGGGAGTAGTTGCCGTAGATACGCAGGGACTCGAGGAACCCCTCGACCTTGTCCTGCTCCAGCGCCGAGAGCTTCTTGCGCAGCTCGCTGGCTTCCTCGCTATCCACGGCAGCGACAATGTCTGAAAGCCCCTTCGACTGGCGCTCAAGCTCCGAGGTATCGTCCGCCAGCTCGCCAATCGGGTAGAGCAACCTGCGCTCACTGTCCCAATGCAATGACCAGGCGATGCCGTGCACGTCATCAACATAGCCATTCTTGTCGTCATCGCGATTGTTGGCAGGCACCTCGCCTTCATTGCGCCACAGCTGCTCGGGTGGGAAAAGACTGGTGTCCACCCCGGAGTCCCACACAGCTATCAGTGCTGACTCCGCGTCGGCGTCTATCGGGAGGACCACATCGCGGTCGCCCCAGATATCGGGCTTTTGCACCTGATTGGCCGTGATGACCGCGGACAGGGCCTCATTCACCACCGGAGCCAGGGGCAGGTAGTGCTCCAGCGTGAAGCTGGTACCCACCAGGCGGGACGCGATGTCGTAGCTCATCTCGCCGCCGGTCTTTTCCAGCACCGGCTCAACGCCTGACTGTATGCTGCCCAGCACCAGCGCCCGGGACAGGATTTCACTGCTGCCCTTGGCCTGCTTGAGGTTGTCC
>JAZBPS010000278.1:0-3087 GCA_036353375.1 Halieaceae bacterium
ATGGCAAGCTACTCCACCAACGAATTTCGCGCCGGCCTGAAGGTGATGCTGGACGGTGATCCCTGCAGCATCATTGAAAACGAGTTTGTAAAGCCCGGCAAAGGGCAGGCGTTCAATCGGGTAAGGTTGCGCAACCTCAAGTCAGGCCGCGTCTGGGAGCGCACATTCAAGTCCGGCGAGTCGCTGGAAGGTGCAGATGTGATGGATCGCACCATGGAGTACCTCTACAGCGACGGTGAGTTCTGGCACTTCATGGAGCCGGATACCTACGAGCAGTACCAGGCGGACAAGGATACCGTCGGTGACGCCGCCCAGTGGCTGAAGGAACAGGACCGCTGCGAGGTCACGCTGTATAACGGGTCGCCGCTGGCGGTTACTCCCGCCAACTTTGTTGAACTGGAAATCACCGAAACCGATCCCGGCCTGAAGGGTGATACAGCGTCTGGCGGCAACAAGCCGGCCACGCTCAGCACCGGCGCTGTGGTCAAGGTACCGCTGTTTCTCAGCCAGGGCGAGATCATTCGTATAGACACTCGCACGGGTGAATACGTGGGACGGGGCAAGGCCTGAGCAGTCCGGCGCGCATCATGCGCCGGTGACGGGCGCCGCGGGCGCAAGCATGATCGAACACTGGAGACCCTCCGCCAGTCTGGAGGCACTGCGCGCGCGGGCCGCCCTGCTGGCGCAGGTGCGGCAGTTCTTCCAGACGCGCGGCGTATTGGAGGTGGAGACACCGCTGCTGTGCCAATACACGGTGACCGACCCTAACCTGACCCCTGTTGCCAGCGGCACGCGGTGGCTGCAAACCTCGCCCGAGTACGCGATGAAACGGCTGCTGGCGGCGGGTAGCGGTCCCATCTATCAGGTCTGCAAGGCGTTTCGTGCCGGGGAGGCTGGCCCTCGCCACAATCCCGAGTTCACGCTGCTGGAGTGGTACAGGCCGGATTTCGATCTGACAGCCCTGATGGACGAAACCGCCGACCTGGTATCGGCAGTACTGGGCGAGCGTCCGCGAGAAACCCTTTCCTATCGGGACCTGTTCCTGCGCTACCTGGATATTGACCCGCTGACGGCGCCTACCGAAGACCTGGCGCGCCTTGCGCGAGCGCATGTGGACTACGGCGGCGCTGATGAAGCCCGGGACACCTGGCTGGATCTGTTGATGAGCCATGTGCTTGAACCGCGTCTGCAAGGCATCAGCCTTGTGCATAGCTATCCCCGGAGCCAGGCAGCGTTGGCTGTTGTGGAGGACGCTGATGGGCAGCCCGTGGCGCGACGTTTTGAGTTGTACGTGGACGGTATGGAACTGGCGAATGGCTATCTGGAGCTCACAGACGCTACCGAGCAGCGCGCCCGGTTCGAGCGGGACAATGCCGCATTGCAGGCCGCCGGCGAACCGCCACGCGCACTCGACGAGGCACTGCTGGCCGCGCTTGAGGCCGGGCTTCCCGCCTGCGCCGGCGTTGCCCTTGGCCTGGATCGGCTGCTGGCGCTGAAGCTGGGTGAGTCCAGCCTGGCGCGGGTGCTCAGCTTTGACTGGTCGCGTTGCTAGAGACTGCAGCGGGAGCCGGGGGAACGCGTTCCAGGGGCTTTTGCGCAATTTTCCAGTACCCGTAGACGATGGCAATTACCGGGCACAGCCAGTTGAAGAACGCGAAGGGTGCGTAATTGAAGGTTGCTACCCCGAGCGTGGCCGACATGTAGGCACCGCAAGTGTTCCAGGGAACCAGGGCGGACGTGAGAGTCGCGGAGTCTTCCAGGGTTCTGGACAAATTAAGGCGGGACAGCCCGCGGCGCTCGAACTCATCACGGTACATGCTGCCGGGCAGGGTGATGGCCATGAACTGGTCTGCGGCAGCGATGTTGGTGGCGACACAGGTCGCTACTGTGGCGCTGACCAGGCCGCCGTTGCTGCGCACCCGGGTCAGCGCGGCCCGCACCAGGAATGTCAGTATCCCCACCCGCTGCAAGGCCCCCCCAAACGCCATGGCGCAAAGAATCAGGGAGATGGTGTTCAACATACTGGCCATGCCTCCCTTGGACAGCAATTCGTCCATGATCGGGTTCCCGCTGTCCGCGCTGTAACCGGCAAACAGGCTGGTCCAGGCGCCCCTCAGTGGCGCCAGTGCGACGGGCTCGCCTGCGGATGTCGTTGCCAGCGCCGCCGCGGCCCCGGGCTGGAATGCCAGGGCAAACACCACGCCGACCATGACGCTGGTCACAATGGTTGGCAGCGCGGGTAGCTTTCGCCAGATCAGAAACAGCATCAACAGCAGTGGCACCAGCAGGTGCGGACCGATATTAAAGCTCGTCGCCAGCTGCTGGCGCAGTGCGCTGATCTCCTCCGGGGCAGCTGCCTGCCCGCCGCTGAGCAGGCCAAACAGCAGCAGTGCCATGGCAAAGCTGGGCACGGTAGTCCACAGCATGTGACGAATATGCTGGAACAAGTCCACGCCGGATGTGGCCGCGGCAAGGTTGGTGGTATCTGACAGCGGTGACAGCTTGTCACCAAAGTACGCACCGGAAACGATGGCGCCAGCGGTTATGGCGGGGGACAGGTCAAAGCTGGCGGCAATGGCCATCAGGCCGATACCCATGGTGCCTGCCACGGTCCAGCTGGAGCCGATGCTCACTGCGAGTAGCGCACAGATCACTGCACTGGCGGCGAAAAAGATATCCGGCGAAAGCAGCTGCACGCCGTAGTAGACCAAAGTGGGAATGGTGCCGCAGAGAATGAAGATACCTATCAGCATGCCCACCGACAGCAGGATCAGCATGGGTACCAGGCACAGGGAAATGCTGTCGACCACACCGCGCTCTATCTCCTGCCAGCTAATCCCCAGATGCAGGCCGACGGCGGCCACCGCGCCGGCACTGAACAGCAGTGCTATCTGGTTGGCGCCATAGGACGAGTCTGCCCCGAACAGGTATACCGAAAGTGCCAGCAGCGCGATGAGCAGCGCTACCGGCGCCAGCGCCAGTGCCGGCGTCAGCGGCCGGGGCGCGGAATTCAGCTGCATGGACAGGGCGTAAGCATGGCGTCAATGGTACCCCCTCAGGCCATGCAGTACACTCGACACCTTATCC
>JAZBPS010000279.1:0-7513 GCA_036353375.1 Halieaceae bacterium
GCTGGCGTATGTTGTCCAGCGCCATATTGTGACCACCCCGATGTGGCGCCGCCTCCGCGGGCAGCGGATTGGCAATGACAACCTGCAGCTGACCATCCACGCGCGCCGCCGAGACGCGAATCTCGCCGCCCGTATCCATGCGGGCCACGCCGTGATAAACGGCGTTTTCAACCAGGGGCTGCAGCAGCAACGGTGGCAGTACACAATCGCGAGCCTGCTCCTGTACGTCCCAGGTTACCTGCAACCGATCGCCCAGTCGCAATTGTTCAATGCGCAGGTACAACTCACACAGGTGCAGCTCCTCCCCCAGGCTGGCCTGGTCGCGGTTCTCCACCAGGCTGGCGCGAAACAGCTCGGACAGGTCTTCCACGACCTGCTCCGCCTCATCGGGCCGTGAGCCGATCAGGCTGGCAATACTGTTCATGGTGTTAAAAAGAAAGTGTGGGCGGATCCGCGCGCGCAGGGACTCAATGCGGGCGCGCAGTTCAGCCTGCTCCTGCCGCCGTAGCTGCTGTTGCAGGAAGAAGTAACGCAGGGCGATCCCGCCGAACACCGCAGTCACCAGAAGATTGCGCGCCAGCCACCAGCCGCTGGTCGCGCCGGGATAGCTTCCCTGCGGGAATACCGTCATGGCGGTGACGCTGCTCACCAGCGCCACCAGCAGAATGAGCAGGAAACTCAGGGCAACGCCCAGGGGCAGCGTGACTCGGGCAAGCAGCGGTCGCGAGGCACACAGCAATCCGGCACTCAACAGCACCACCCACTGCACAAACAGGGACGTGAGGGCGAGCGCACCCCAGTCGAAGCGCGGCAGGCTGCTGGCGCCCAGCGCATACACCACCACCAGCAGTTCGGCCAGGATGAACATCATCAGGACCGGCCGCGTATCGCACAGGTCAGGGATGAAAAACCCGGCTTCCGGAGCGGTGCCTTCCCGGCCGATGTTCCGGCGCGTTTGCCGCGCCCCGCTGCTTTTTCCTGCTGTCATGGCCTGCGCCTGCGAGCGCTCCGTACCCGGTTCAGTGCTGCTATACTTGCATCCCTTCACCGGGGCAGCAAGCCTGCAGGGCGCGCCAAGAAAGCCGTCCCTGCCGCCCTGGCCTCATACCCATCACAGCACAGAAAGAAGATATTCATGTCCGACAGCAAGCAAACCAGCGGCGTCTGGGGCGGTCGTTTCAGCGAGCCAACAGACGGTTTCGTGCAGCGCTTCACAGCCTCCATCAGCTTCGACCAACGCATGGCACAGCAGGATATTCAGGGCTCCCTGGCCCACGCGGCGATGCTGCACAGCGTCGGGGTACTGTCCGAAGAGGAGCACCGCGCCATCAGCGACGGTCTGGCGCAGATCAGCGAGGAGATCGCCGGCGGGTCGTTTGCCTGGTCTGTGGAACTGGAAGACGTGCACATGAACATCGAGGCGCGCCTGACAGAGCTGATCGGTGCCGCCGGCAAGAAGCTGCACACCGGGCGCTCGCGCAATGATCAGTGCGCCACGGATATACGCCTCTACCTGCGGGAAGCCATCGACGCTATCGCGGCGCAGCTGACGCGCCTGCAGGCAGGCCTGGTGCAGCTGGCCGAGCGGGAAGCCGACACCATCATGCCCGGGTTTACCCACCTGCAAACCGCCCAGCCTGTAACCCTTGGACACCACCTGCTGGCCTGGAACGAGATGCTGGAACGCGACTTCGGTCGCCTGCAGGACTGCCGCAGCCGGATGAACCGCTCGCCCCTGGGTGCCGCCGCGCTGGCGGGCACAACCTACCCCATAGACCGCGAACAGACGGCCGCTGCACTGGGCTTCGACGGCCCCACGGGAAACTCGCTGGACTCGGTGTCAGATCGCGACTTCGCCATTGAGTTTGTCAGCGCCGGCGCCATGATCATGACCCACCTGTCACGCATGTCTGAAGAACTGGTGCTGTGGACCTCGGCGCAGTTCGACTTCGTGCGGCTGCCGGACCGGTTCTGCACAGGTTCTTCCATCATGCCGCAGAAAAAGAATCCCGACGTGCCGGAGCTGGTGCGGGGCAAGACCGGCCGGGTGAACGGCCACCTCGTAGCACTGCTGACGCTGATGAAAAGCCAGCCCCTTGCCTACAACAAGGACAACCAGGAAGACAAGGAACCCCTGTTCGACACTGTGGATACCCTGCTGGACTGCCTGCGGGCATTCGCTGACATGGTGCCGGCGATAGAACCGCGTCGCGAGGTCATGCGCGAGGCGGCCAGTCGCGGCTTTGCCACGGCCACCGACCTGGCGGATTACCTGGTACGTCGGGGTATTCCCTTCCGGGACGCCCACGAGGTAGTAGGCAGCGCCGTGGCCCATGCGCTGGACGCCGGCGTCGATCTGGCCGACCTGTCGCTGCAGACGCTGCGGGAATTCTGCAGCGACATCGACGAGGACGTCTTTGAGTTCCTGACGCTGGAAGGGTCTGTGGCCGCTCGCGACCACTTTGGTGGAACCGCGCCGGCTCAGGTGCGGGCCGCGGCGCAGCGGGCTCTGGGGTGTCTGCAACAGCGCCCGACCTGACGCGGCCCGGCCTGCGCGGCCCGACCTGCGCGAAGGTCACCTGCCGTGGCGAGGCCGGTAGCGCAGCCCGAACTGCAGCACGAAATCCGGTGCAGTGTTAACGGCAATGTCCTCGCTGAAGCTGAGCTCGGCGGCCCAGGCCGGGGAGAAGGACCAGCGCCCGCCCACGGTCAGCTGAACACTGGTATCCCCCAGTTGCGTCAGCGCGGAGTCCGCCACCCCCGCATGACTATCTACCTGCAGCAGCAGCGACAGCCTTTCGCGCAGCTGCCAGTCCATGGCGATTCCCGCGAACCAGAGGTCCTGTTCCTGCACGGGCGCCAGCCCGGCGATGTCACCAGCGCGCAGGTAACCGAGCTGGCCATGCCAGCGCAAGGGCCGGTCGCCACGGTGGTCGGCGCTGGCATTGATCACCAGGTAATAGTCCTCACTGCCACTGCCCAGCAGTTTGTCCTCATCGCCGGTGGCAAATTTTGCCCCCAGCGTCGCGCTGATGACAGCGGCGTCATCGCGCCAGAGTCGGCGCGTCAATGCGACGGAGGCGTCGCCCAGGCCGGATGCCTGCTCCTGCAGGGAAAGACTCGCGCCACCGCTGGAGACGCGAACATCCACCAGGTCCCTGGATACGTCCTCGCGATTGCCGTCCGGCAGATTGAACCAGCCGTGCCAGGTCTCGATGACACGGTCGAGGTCTCCGCCCTCGTGTCGCAGCCAGGGCAGTTCCGCCGACAGTTCAAAACCGCCGCCAAGACCGACCGCAGCACGCAATGCAGCGCGCCGGGTTTCCACGTCGAAGTTCACAGACTCGCCGTTTTCGCTATCCACGCTGTAATTGTTGGCAACGCTGCCGACCAGGTCGGCGCTGACGCGCGCCGCCGACAGCACCCCGGCCTCGCGCAGTGTCGGGAAACCCAGCATCCCGGCAACGGGACTGAGGTCGCGGGCGTAAAGGGGTTGTGCATCCACCGGCGCGGCAAGCATTGCCACCAGCAACAGGCTCGACCGGATCAAGCGAAGGCTAAAGGCTGTCTTCGAGCAGTACATGACGCCATGCATCCTCTGTTAACGTATCGGGTCGCGCGAGCCGCGAACACGCCGTTATAATGCGCGTAGGAACTGACTGGACATTCCGGTGCACACGCAACTCTTACCGGTAGCGCTCTTGGCCACACTTGCAACGCTGGTTCCGGCTCTCGCGGGGTGTGGCCAGAAAGGTGCGCTATACATCCCCCAGGAACCGGTGGCAACAACACCGCGTGAACCATCGGCAAGCGCCGATGAGACGGCGGCCAGCACCGGCGAGGCCTCACAGGATACCCCGGAATAAACCACACAATGCATGACTTTAACTACCGCGACGGCGTGCTGTTCGCTGAGCAGCGGTCGCTGACCAGCATTGCCGAGGATTTCGGCACACCCACCTACGTGTACTCCCGGGCCGCGCTGGAACGGCAGTTCCGCGCCTACCAGGATGCCCTGGCAGGCGTGCCGCACCTGGTCTGCTTCGCGGTAAAAGCCAACTCCAACCTGGCAGTACTGGACGTACTGGCCCGACTGGGTGCGGGCTTTGACATTGTCTCCGGCGGCGAACTGGCCCGTGTCATCGCCGCCGGCGGGGACCCCGGCAAGGTGGTGTTCTCCGGTGTGGCGAAACAGGACTGGGAGATACTCGAGGCGCTGTCGCAGAATATTCACTGCTTTAACGTGGAAAGCCGGACCGAGCTCGATCGGCTGTCTTCACTGGCCGGCAAAAGCGGCCGGCGAGCGCGGGTATCCCTGCGCGTGAACCCGGACGTTGACGCACAGACCCATCCCTATATCTCCACCGGACTGCGGGAAAACAAGTTCGGCATCGCCTGGGAGCAGGCCAGGGAAAGCTACCGGCATGCCGCCGGTCTGCCGCATCTGGAGGTGACCGGCGTGGATTGCCACATCGGCTCGCAGCTTACCAGCATGAGCCCGCTGCTGGACGCGCTGGACAAGCTACTGGAATTGATCGACCAGCTGGCGGAAGACGGTATTCCCCTGCAGCACCTGGACCTGGGCGGCGGCATCGGCGTGCGCTACCGGGATGAGCAGCCCCCTGCTGTCGACGACTACATCGCTGCCGTTCGGCAGCGCCTCGGCGACCACAAACTGACCTTGATGTTCGAGCCCGGTCGCTCGATCTGCGCCAACGCGGGCGTTTTGCTCACCCGGGTCGATGACATCAAGCCCGGCGATGGGCGCATGTTCGCCATTGTCGATGGCGCCATGAACGACATGCTGCGCCCCGCACTCTACGATGCCTGGATGGACATACTTCCGGTGCAGGAACAGGCCGCTGCCCCGACAGAACTGTACGATGTGGTCGGCCCGGTGTGCGAGACTGGCGATTTCCTCGGCAAGGGCCGGGAGCTGAGCCTGGTGCCGGGCGATCTCCTGGCGGTGATGGGCGCAGGTGCCTACGGCTTCACCATGAGTTCAAACTACAATTCGCGGGGACGCGCCGCAGAGATTCTGGTGGACGGCGAGCGGGCCTTCGTCGCCCGAGAGCGCGAAACCCTGCTTGACCTGATGCGCGGTGAACACCGCCTGCCGACGGATGAGCCGGCCTGACTCCATGCGACTGAAGTTCAGCAAAATGCACGGGCTTGGCAATGACTTTGTCGTACTGGACCTGATCAGCCAGCGCTGCAAGCTTCGTCCGGCCCATATCCGTCGCCTGGCGGACAGGCGCACTGGCATCGGCTGTGACCAGGTGCTGGTGATTGAGCCGCCCGAACAGCCCGACGTGGACTTCCGCTACCGCATCTTCAACGCGGACGGCCGCGAGGTGGAGCAATGCGGTAACGGCGCCCGCTGTGTCGCGCGCTTCGTACGCGAGCGGCGGCTCACGGCGCGGGATACCATCACCGTCGAGTCCGCCGGTGGCCGCATGCAATTGCAGGTGCTCAAGAACAAGCTGGTGCGGGTCGATATGGGGCCGCCGCGACTGGCCCCTGAGCAGATTCCGTTTGTCGCTGATCAGCAAGCACCCCACTACACGCTTGAGCTTCCCGGTGAATCCCTGGATATCGCCGCTGTGTCCATGGGCAATCCCCACGCCGTCACCCGGGTAGAGAACGTGGACACCGCGCCTGTGACCACGCTGGGACCGCTGGTGGAGGCGCACCCGCGTTTCCCCGAGCAGGTCAACGCCGGCTTCATGCAGATCGTATCGCCGCAGGAGGTGCGGCTGCGGGTTTTCGAGCGCGGCGTAGGCGAGACCCAGGCCTGCGGCAGTGGCGCCTGTGCGGCCGTGGTCGCCGGGCGGCTGTGGGGCGAACTGGAACCCCGGGTGACAGTGCACCTCACCGGCGGCGACCTTGAAATCACTTGGGACGGAGAAGGCGCTCCGGTTATGATGACGGGGCCTGCCACCACTGTGTTCGAGGGGAGCGTGAAGCTGTGACAGCGACCACCACACCAGCCGACGGCGCCGACGGATTGCCCGAAAACCTCAGTGACACCGAGATTCGGGAATACCTCAAGCGACACCCGGACTTCTTTGAACGCCACCCCGATCTGCTGGACCAGCTGCACATCAGCCACAGCTCAGGCAGTGCCGTATCGCTGGTGGAAAAGCAAGTCAGCGTCTTGCGCGAGCGCAACATGGAGATGCGCAAACGCCTGAACACGCTCACGGGCAACGCCCGCGACAACGACAAGCTTCACGAACTGACACGCAAGCTGGTCCTGCACCTGCTGGAAGCGGACTCACTGGATACGCTGGCGGAAACCTTCCATTGCTGTCTGCGGGACGATTTCGACGTCGAGCATGTCAGCATGATCCTGTTCGGCAACCCGGACAACGCGGGCAGGCACAGCCGCATCGAGCCCGCCGAGCGCGCCCGCATAGAGATAGGCGCGCTGCTGAAGGGTGGCACGCCGGTATGCGGCACCCTGCGGGAAGACGAGCTGCGCTATCTTTTCCCGGATGCCAGCGGTGTCGGTTCGGCCGCCGTGGTGCCCATGCTGAAGCCCGCGGGCGCCAGCGGCGCACAGCCGGCGGAGCTGGGTGTGATTGCCGTCGGCAGCACCGACCCCCACTACTACAGCGCCGATATGGGCACCGTCTTCCTGTCGCATATTGCCGACGTGGTACTGCGCCTGTTGCCGCGGTTTACCCAGGGCAAGGCCGAGCCCGGCGACGCGTGAAACCCGCGGTATCCGAGCAGGTAGACGCCTTTCTGAACTACCTGCGCCATGTCAGGCAATACTCCGACCACACCATCGCCGCCTACCGACGCGACCTGGACCGCTTTGCTGCATTCTGTGAAAGCCGCGATCTGCGCCAATTGCAGCAGGTGCAAAGCGGGGACGTGCGCCAGTACGCAAGCCAGCTGCACCGTGCAGGCCGCCGCGGTCGCAGCATCCAGCGCGGCCTGTCTGCGGTTCGCAGCCTTTACAACTACCTCGCCCGCCAGGGTGAGGTCACCAGCAACCCGGCCAACGGCATACAGGCACCGCGGCAGGACAAACGCCTGCCCAAGGCGCTGGATGCTGACCAGGTCAATCACCTGTTGCAGACATCCGGAGACGCCGATATCGACCTCCGCGACAATGCGATTGCCGAGCTGTTTTACTCCTCGGGCCTGCGTCTGTCAGAACTGGTTTCGCTGGACATCGACGATATCGATGCACAGGAGGGACTGGTGACGGTTACCGGCAAGGGCCGCAAGACGCGCACGGTGCCAGTAGGCTCTGTGGCCCTCAAGGCCATCGCCGGCTGGCTGAAGGTGCGGCCGCAGGTGAACGACAGGGCGCTGTTTGTCTCCAGTCGCGGTCGCCGCATCAGCGTGCGCAATGTTCAGGACAGGCTGCGACAACGCGGCCGTGAAGCGGGACTGCACCAGGATGTGCACCCGCATATGCTGCGCCATTCCTTCGCCAGTCATATGCTGGAGTCCTCTGGCGACCTGCGCGCGGTGCAGGAACTCCTGGGCCACGCCA
>JAZBPS010000280.1:0-10222 GCA_036353375.1 Halieaceae bacterium
CGTGTTTTCAAGTTAGCCTAGGCTGGTGGAACCCGCACATAAGTGCACTGAAACCGGTTGTGTGTAGTGCCTCTCCCTTATGCGGAGGCGCTAAAAGCGTGATCTCCCTTTGGAGCTGTCTGTATTCCCTTGCATTTTAACTGGCAGAACGGGCCGGTAAGGGTTTGTGCTGGAAGCCGGCAGTACGTGGTGCTTATCCCTTTGGGGACACGCTAAAAGCACGACTTCCATGTCTCGCTCGACGACGGCCCTCCCTGGCCGTCGACGGTCCCCAAAGGGATAAGCACCACGCACCACCTCCCATCAAGCCTGACCCGATTAGTACACGGGACCACTGGCAATGGCTACACACGGCTGTAGACAGGCGGTGCTAGCCCGCTGCGCGTGACGCGGGCTAGTCCAGGTTGACCGCTTTAATGCGATCGGCGGGTTGCTCCAGGGGCAGACCCAGGTTGTTCTGCTCCAGAATGCGGTCGGCCCGGTAGCTGGAGCGCACCAGTGGACCGGATGCCACTTCGGTGAAGCCCAGCGCCAGCCCCTGTTCCCGGTACCAGGCAAATTTCTCCGGCGTCACCCACTCTTCTACCGGCAGGTGATTTGCGGTGGGCCGCAGGTATTGCCCCAGCGTGAGGATGTCGACCTGGCTCTCGCGCAGGTCGCGCATGGTGGCCAGCACTTCGTCTTCGGTTTCACCCAGCCCCAGCATGAGGCTGGATTTGGTCAGCACGGTGGGGTTCACGGTCTTGCCGTAGGCGAGCACGTCCAGGGTCTGCCGGTAGCCGGCGCGAATATCCCGCACCCGGTGCGTCAGTCGCTCAACGGTCTCAACGTTCTGGGCAAACACCTGTAACCCGGAGTTCACCACGGTGGCCACGGCGCTCTCGCTGCCGCGGAAGTCGGGCGTCAGGGCTTCAACCGCCGTTTCCGGGTTGGCCTCCCGGATGGCGCGGACACAGGCCGCGTAATGGCTGGCGCCGCCGTCCTTGAGGTCATCGCGGTCAACCGAGGTCAGCACCACGTAGCGCAGGTTCATCAGTGTCACGGAGCGGGCCGCGTTGGCTGGCTCTTCCGGGTCCAGCCAGCCGCCGGGGTTGCCGGTATCCACCGCACAGAAGCGGCAGGCCCGGGTGCAGACTGACCCCATCAACATGATCGTGGCGGTGCCGTTACTCCAGCACTCGCCGATGTTGGGACAGTGACTCTCTTCACAGACCGTCGCCAGTCTGTGGGTGTGCACGGTGTCCTGTACCGCCTGGAATTTCTCGCCGCGCTCCAGCCGCATACGCAACCACGGCGGCTTGCGCTGGCTGGGGATATCGCGGTTGGCATTGGCCTTGATGCCGTCCTTGATCGCGGAAAAGCCCTGCTCAGTCGCGAATTTCGTACCGCTGCCGGGCCGTGTGGTCTCTGCTTTGCTCATGCTTCCTATTATGCCTAAACTGCCCTGCGAAAACCTCCAGGGTAGGCATCTTGTGAACATTCCCGGTATCGATCCCAACGTTTTGCGAACCTTTGCCCCACGACCCGGCCGGCGGCCACTGCTGCCGGAACTGAGTCCCCGGGCGCAGGTGGCGCTGATGTGTCGCATGCTGTTCCAGGAAGGCTGGAACGACCACATTGCCGGCCATATCACGGTGCGCCAGGAGAACGGCCACATACTCACCAACCCCTGGGAACTGGCCTGGGACGAGGTGACCGCGGGCGATATTGTCACCCTGGATCACGCGGGCGCTGTGGTGGACGGCGACTGGAACGTCACGCCTGCTATCGGCCTGCACCTGCAGCTGCACGCCCTGCGGCCGGACGCCACGGTGGTGATACACAACCACGCCCACTGGAGCGGTATCTGGGCCAACATGCACCGGGTCCCGCCGGTGTATGACCAGGCCGGCGGCTATGTGGACGGCCCCCTGCCCCTGTTTGACGAATACGCGGGTACCTTTGAAGACGAGGACAAGACCCTGGCGGCGGCAAAGGCACTGGGCGAGGCGAAATGGGCATTGCTGGCCAACCACGGCTCGCTGGTGGTGGGCAAGGACCTGCGCCAGGCCCACCTTCGGGTCATTACCCTGGAGTGGCGCGCGCGCCGGGCCTGGGAAGTGGAAGTGGCCGGCGGCGGCAAGCCGCTCAATGAGGAACAGATCGCCGGGGTGGCGCTGCCGGACGCCAACGGCTTTCCGTTTTTGTGGGAGGCGATGGCGCGACGCGAACTGCGCCGCGATCCCGCCGTGCTGGACGAGGACTAGTCGGGATGAGCATCGAAATACGACCGCTGGACAATGTCGGCATAGAAGTCACCGGCTTTGATATCAGCCAGCCCATCGACGAGGACACGGCGGCCACGCTGGTAGAACTGTTCGACGAGCACGGCATCCTGGTGTTCCGCGGCCAGGACGTGACGCCTGAACGGCAAATCGCCTTCAGCAGGATTTTCGGGGAGCTGGAAAAACACCCCATCGAGGAAACGCGCTCACAGGACTACCCGGAACTGTTCATGCTCGCCAGCAATCCGGACGCCGAGAAATACATGACGGCCTACTACAACGGCGAACTGGTGGTCAGCCGGCTGGACTGGCATATGGACCTGCACTACACGGGCAAGCCCAACCGGGGCGCACTGCTTACTGCCGTTGTCTGCGCGGAAGAGGACGGGCTGACGGGCTTTGGCGACCTGGCCCGCGCCTACGATGCGCTGGACGCGGACACCCAGGCGCTACTGGAGCGAATTCGGGTAACCTATGCTTTCAGCATGCAGCGCCGGCACATGCGCTACGTGAAGCTGGACGGCTACCAGCCTGGCGAGTACAGCCCGCGCAAGCCCTCGGACATCAACTACCCTAACTTCCCTGAAGTGTCCTATCCCGCTGTGGTGACGCACCCGGTCACCGGGCGCAAGGTGCTGGAAATCGTCGAGCAGTTCCTGGAGCGGATTGTCGCCCCCCACGAAGCGGGACTGTCCAATGACGAGGCCATCGAACTGCTGGAGCGCCTGGTAGAGCACACGCGCAAACCGGAATTTCACTACTTCCACGAATGGCAGCCCGGCGACATGGTGCTGTGGGATAACTGGCGCGCCATGCACTGCGCCACCGGCACACGCCCCGGCGTGGAGCGTGTCATTCACCGCACCACCATCATGGGTGACGTCACCCTGGGTGAGGTTGTCAGCGCCTGAGTGACGCCGCCGGCAGCGGCGCCAGGGCGCGCCGACGCTGCGCTTTACCCGCTGGCGCGAGCCTTGCCCCCCTGCCCCTTGGCTGGAGAACAGGCGTTGTAACGCTCAGGCGCTTTGCCGGGCCTGTTCGTCCATCAGCGCGCCCATCGCTATGTCGTTTTTCAGGGTCGTGCGGTGAACCAGCCGCGACGCCTCCGGCGGGTTACCGAAGGCGCTGTGCATGGTGCGAAGATTGTCCCACAGCACCATATCATTGACCTCCCAGCGGTGGACGTAGCTGAACTCTTCGCGGGTGGCATGCGCCACCAGTTCCTCCAGCAGGGCGTTGCCCTCCGCAGCATCCATGCCCAGCACCTCGCGCAGGTGCAGCGGGCTGACACAGAGCGCCTTGCGACCGCTCACCGGATGCACCCAGACCAGCGGATGTACCGTGTCCGGAAAATCCGGGTAGAAGGCTTTTTCCTGTTCCAGCGTGGATTCGTCGGGGCGGGTGACATCGGGGCGTCCAAACAGCATTTCCCGGGGATCCGCGATAAAGCTGAAGCGGGCCTTGAGATGCTCGATGCGCGCCCTGGTCGCTTCCGGTAGCGCGTCGTAGGCGGCCGCTGTGTCGATCCAACCGGTTTCACCCCCCTCCGTCGGCATTTCCAGCATGCGCAGCAAGGCGCCGCGGTTGGGCGTCGTGGTGTAAACCAGGTCCGTATGCCAGGGGATGCGTCCCACCGTGGCCTTGCCGTCGTAGTGGTACACAGGTGCGGTCTGGCTGCTTTTGCGATTGGACAGCCAGATCAGTTCCGGGTACCCCTCCACGCGGATATTCTCGATGGGGTGGACTTCCAGTTCGCCAAACACCCGGCTCAGCATCAGCTGCTTCTCCGGGCTGTCACCTATGCCCCGGAACAGCAGGATGCCTGCCTCCAGCCAGGCGCGGTTCAATGCTTCCTGGTCAGCCTGGGGGATCTCACCGGACAGGTCGAGGCCGCTCACTTCGGCGCCGATACCCCCGGGCAATGCTTTAATGGTGAGGCTCATACTGTGACTCCTGGCTACCGATCCGGGCGTTTGCGTTTCACGGAGTATAAGCCACCGCCAGCACAGCTGTTGCAGCTGGCGGTGGACTGAGTGGTCCCTGGCTCAAATTGGCAGCCTGACAGACGCCCCCATGCGGTACCCGGGACCGAGCTGATTTGCGTGCTGCACCGCGCAGGAAAAGCGCAAAAGCGGTGGCGTGCTAGCAAAAAAAAACCGGCGAACCCGAAGGTTCGCCGGTTTCCTGGAACCACTGCAGAATCAGTTCGAGGCGACGGCCTCCTGACGCTGCAGGAACTCCCGGCGCTCGGCGTTAAACGTTTCGGCGGTGCGCTCAATGCGCGATACCACGTAGTTGTGCATCATCGCGTTGGGCTTGACGCACTCCAGGTACGCCTCGGCACCTTTCACATAACCGGCCACGTCCTCACGTGCCTGCTTCATTTCCTCGAAGCTGGCAGAGAGACCATCGGGGATGGACGGCGTCTGGGGGAGGTGCGCGTTGTTGCAAGCGCCAAAGGCGCTACCGGAGGCCAATACGGCCAGCAAAGCAAACATGGGCTTCATAATAAATCCTCACTAACTATGGACAGGGTGTCGATCACCAACCCGGTGATCAAAAGTTTCAGTCAATGGACCTGACGTATGCGCAATCAGTTACGCATGGTAACAAACCATACGCCACGTTTATGACAGTGGACTACCCGGCCTCGTAAAAACTGTGAAGTTAGACCATAAATTACTGTTTATTAATGTTTTTTTACAATAACGGCGCCCGAGTTCGAGGCGCTCCCGCACCAACAGGGTGCAAAGCCTTTTTGTTACCTTTTGAAACATAAGCAAAAGGTGAACAGACGGCGGGAGGCAACACCTGCCGCCGGCGCCCGCACCAGGTGCGGCGGCAGAGATGCGACAAATACAGCAGAATCCCGCGCGATCAGGCGGAGACTTCGAGGTATTGCACGCTGAAGAGACCGTCGGGGTCAGTCCAGCAGGCCTGTGGGGTAAATCCTGCTGCCTGCGCCAGCTCGGCAAAGCTGTCGACGGTGTATTTGTGGGAGTACTCGGTGTGAATACGCTCGCCCTCGGCGAACTCAAGCACCGCATCCGGGCACGCGACGCGCTGCGCGCGCCGGCTTTCCAGGTGCATCTCTATGCGCCGCTCGGCTTCGTTGTAGAAGGCGACGTGGCGAAAGCCATCCGGGTCAAAGTCTGCCTGCAGCAGCCGGTTCGCATGGGCCAGCACATTCAGGTTGAACGCGGCGGTATAACCCGCGGCGTCGTTATAGGCAGCGTTGAGAATGCTGCTGGGCTTGTGCAGATCCACGCCAATCAACAAACCGCCACCTGCCCCCACCAGGGTCGCCGCGCGGGCCAGAAACGCCTGCGCGCCCTGCGGCGTGAAGTTACCGATGGTGGAGCCGGGATAGAACACTACCCGGTGCGCTTCGCCGCCCAGTTCCGGTAGCGCGAAATGCTCATTGAAGTCGGCTACCAGCGGGTGCACCGTCAGGGCCGGGAATTCCTCGCGCAGCCGCGCCGCGGCGTTGAGCAAAAACTCGCGGGAGATATCCAGCGGCAGGTAGGCATCGAGACGCAGGTCCGCCAGCAGGTAGCGCACTTTCTCACAGGCCCCGGCGCCGGGCTCCAGCAGCAGGCAGTGATCGCCCACCGCATCCGCCATCTCGCCACTGTAACGCTGCAGGATGGCGATTTCCGTGCGGGTGGGATAGTACTCCTCCGCTTCACAGATCAGGCTGAACAGCTCGGACCCGCGCTCGTCATAGAAGAATTTGGGGTTGATGCTGCGCGGCCGGTGCCTGAGACCCGCCAGCAGCTCCGCACGCAGGTCGGCGTGCACATCGGGGGCGGAGACTGCCTGTTCTAGCGCCATGTTGCGAGCCTTATGCCGGTAAACTGCCAGCGGTCCGGTGGATAGAAAAAATTGCGGTAGCTCGGGCGCAGCTGGCTGCGGCTGGTCACGCAGGAACCGCCGCGCAGCACCCACTGGTTGGCCATGAACTTGCCGTTGTATTCGCCCACGGCTCCCGCCGCCGGCGCATACCCCGGATAAGGCGTATAGGGGCTGGCGGTCCATTCCCAGAGCCCGCCGTGCAGCTGATGCTCACCCTTCTCCGCCGCTGCCGGGTGCAAATGGGCGCTATCGACAAACTGGCCCTGTAACGGTTGCTCGCGGGCCACAATCTCCCATTCAAACTCCGAGGGTAGCCGGCACCCTGCCCAGCGCGCATAGGCATCGGCCTCGTAGCCACTGACGTGGCTTACCGGCCGCGCCGGGTCCAGGGGCTGCATGCCGTAGAGTGTGTACTCCTGCCACTCACCGTCGACCTCGCGCCAGTACAGTGGCGCCTCCCAGCCCTGCTCGCAAACCGCGGACCATCCGTCTGACAGCCAGAACTCCGGCCGCTGGTACCCGCCGGCGGCCATGAATTCCAGATACTCACCGTTGGTGACCAGCCGATCCGCCAGCGCGAAGGGGCGCAGCAGCACCTCATGTGCCGGCAGTTCATTGTCGAAACAGAACCCGTCTCCCCGGAAACCGACATCGAACTGCCCGCCGGCATGTTCCAGCCATCCCTGCACCGGCGCCGGCGAGGCCCTCTCAAGGGTTTGCTCCAGGTAGGCCGGCGCCAGGGGGTTGCGGGACAAGCTGTACTTGATGTCAGTAAAAAACAGTTCCTGGTGCTGCTGCTCGTGGTGCGTACCCAGCTCGACCAGACTGCGAATCGTCGCGCGCTCGGGATGATCTGTCTGCAGCAGCGCCAGCACGGCCTGGTTCACGTGCTGGCGATAGGACAGCACCGATTCAAGCGAGGGTCGCGACAGCAAGCCCCGCTCGGGACGCGGATGCTGGTCGCCAATGCCGTTGTAATAGGAATTGAAAAGCACCTCGTAGGTGGGGTCGAACACCTGGTAGCCCGCCTGGTAAGGACGCAACACGAAGGTTTCGAAAAACCAGCTGGTGTGGGCGAGATGCCACTTCGGCGGACTGGTATCCGGCATGGCCTGAAGGCCATAGTCCTCGCTGTGTAGCGGCTGGCAAAAGCGCTCCGAGTCATCGCGGACCGCGCTGAAGCGTTGCTCTAGTTCCATTAGATTCTGCGCACCAAATGCTCGGGGAGTACCACCCTTTCCACACATTCAAACAAAAATTCAGTGACGATGGCCAGCACCGCTGCCGGTATGGCCCCCTGCAAAATCAGGACAGGGTCATTCAGGTTGAGGCCGGCCACGATCGGCTCACCCAGCCCCCCGGCTCCGACAAACGCGGCCAGCGTGGCTGTGCCGATACTGATAATGGCTGCCGTTTTAACGCCGGCGAGTATCATCGGCGTTGCCAGGGGCAGCTCCACGTGGCGGAGTTTTTGTGACGCCGTCATGCCCATGCCGTCGGCCACGTCGACCAGCAGCGGATCCACCGAGGCAATGCCCGCGAGGGTGTTGCGGATGATGGGCAGCAGCGAATAGAGAAACAGCGCCAGGATGGCAGGGGTTTCGCCCAGGCCCAGCAGCGGCACCAGCATCGCCAGCAACGCCAGTGACGGAATAGTCTGCAACAATCCCGCGAGGTAGACCCCGGCCGCGGCAGCGCGGCGGAAGCGGCTGAGATAGAGCGCCAGTGGCAAGGCCAGGGCGCAGGCCAGCAGCAGCGCGATGCCGGTGAGCTTGAGGTGGCGCAGGGTGTTACGCAGTATGCTCCCGGCAATCCCCGGTTCGCCGCTGTCCGCGCGCCCAAGGTAATCGGCAACAACCTGCCGGGGCGAGACGCCAGGCTCCCCGGCACCTGCATTCAGCGCCCTGATAGTCGGCTCATCCAGCGTACCAACCAGGGTCGCCAGCGCTGCTCGCGCGGCGTCGGGAAGGTCGCCACGTCCAATCAGCATGGCATCGTAGCGGGGGAAAAAGGACCGGTCATCCTCCAGCAATACCAAATCGAAATCCTCGAGATCTCCGTCGGTGGTATAGGCATCGGTGGCGGCCAGCGACCCGCCGGCAATGGCGCGATAGGCCAGTGCGTGCTCCAGCCCGGTGACCTCATGGGGAAGATCATAGTGGGCTTTCAGGGACGGCCAGCCGTCAGCGCGGTTGAGAAACTCCAGCGAAAAGCCCAGCGACAGCTCGGGGTGTTCGCGTAAGTCGCTGATGGCGCGAAGCCCCAGGGACTGGGCCAGGCGGGCATCCACGGCAATCGCATAGCTGTTGTTGAAGCCCAGTTCCGCCACCACGGCCAGGTCGCGCTCGGCCAGTGCAGCCGCCAGGGCAATCTCGTCCGCGTCCGGGCGCTGCAGGATGGTCTGCGCCAGCGTGCCGCTGTACTCGGGGTAGACGTCCACATCGCCGCCCTGCAGGGCCTCCCACAGCACCATAGTGCCACCCAGACCCTGTCGGCGCTCAACCTCAAACCCCGCCTGCTCCAGGGTCTGCGCCGCCAGTTCCGCCAGCACATGGCTTTCAGTAAAGGTTTTGGAGCCGACGACCAGGGGCGCAGCCCCGGCGGAGGAGACCCAGAGCAATACAGGCAGCCAGCACAGGGCGCGGCGCAAACGATGACGCATCAACCCGCGTCCCCCAGCAGGGTCAGCAGCAATTGCTCGGGCTCCAGGTCCGGGTAGCGCGCTGCCAGCGCATCCGCCGCTGCATCGGCCTGCACACAGCCCCGTTCCAGCACGATAATCCGATCTGCCAGTCGCAGGGCCTCGCGCATATCGTGGGTGACCAGCAGCTGGCACCGCGGTTCGGCAGACTGCAGCCGCTTCAGGTTCTGTTGTATGTCCAGTCGGGTAAGAGGATCCAGCGCGGCGAAGGGCTCGTCCAGCAACAGCAGGTCGGGCTCAAGCAACATGGCGCGCGCCAGGCCGGCGCGCTGTTGCTGGCCGCCACTGAGCGCATGGGGGAAACGCGGCAGTAGCGCAGTATCGATCTGCAACAGGTCGCACAGTTGCGCAAGACGCGACGCCAGCCGCTGGTCGGGCCAGCCGGCGAGGCGCCCCGGCAGCAGGATGTTGGCCTCGATGGTGAGATGGGGAAACAGGCCCGTACCCTGCACGGCATAGCCGATTCGCCGGCGCAGCGCAGGCAGCGCCGTGTAATCGACCGCCTCCCCGAGCACCTCAACGTGACCGCGAGTGGGCCGGACAAGGCCGTTGACAGCGCGCAACAGAGTGGATTTACCACTGCCGCTGCGACCGATGAATGCGGTGGTCGCCCGGGCTGACAGGGCGAGATCGATATCTGACAACACCTCATGCCCGCCGTAGCGTTTACCGAAGCCACAAAAGCGGACAGCGGTCACTGCACTGCTCCGGTGAGGCGTCGACTTGAGGGTGTTGCAAAACAGGGCAAGGGAACAGCCTGGCGGCAGGTCATGCGCGACAGTGTAGAGTGGCCGGGGATAAAAACAACCGGCGGCCCCGCCCACGCGAGGCCAATCGTCAGGCGGGGTAATGCCGCCGGTTGTGGGAAACCGTCTCTGTCAGCAGGCGTTGCAGCGTGCGCTGTGACGGGCCGTCCAGTGCCCGCAGGGATTCGAGGTGCAGGTCGCCGTCACGCAGTAGCTGCAGCAGAACATCGCTGGACAGCAAGATCGCCACCTCCCGCGCCACGCTCAGTGAAGTACGGGGCCGCCCGCTCTCTGCAAAGGGACTGCAGCTGCATGCGGGCGCAGGCCCGGTGTCGCAGGCCCGAGGGAGCCGATCAGCAATTCGAACAGGCCCTGGCTGCTGGCGTGCCGCCGCAGCCAGGCGCTGTCACAGTGGCGAGCATCCCTGACCATGAGCTGTGCTGTCTCCAGTGCACAGCCGGCAAACCGCAGGGCTTTATCGCGATCTCCCCGGGCCAGCTGCCGCTGCGCCTCCTCCGTACTGCGCTGCCAGCACAGCAATGCTTCACGCGGCCGGTGTCGCAGCCACTCCCGGTGGCGGTGGCAGAGGAAACTGGCGGGTAGATGCTGGTCCATCATGGCGTGCTCCGGTCTGGCTGTCGGCGAGGCTGTGAATA
>JAZBPS010000281.1:0-2618 GCA_036353375.1 Halieaceae bacterium
CCTGCATCTGGCGGCCGATGGTGTCGCGCGGATCGGAGCCCCGTACGCCTGCCTTGAAATGCGTGATCTGCCGGGCCAGGTATGCGGCGTCCTGCCCCGCCAGCGCGGGGGCATTCAACGCCGGGTTCCCGGCGCCATCGGCACCGTGACAGGCAATACAGGTACCGTAGGCCGCGGGCGCCTGCTGGGCGTGGGAATGTGTACTGACGCTTAAGGCTGCGATGGCCAGCGCCAGCAGCAGAGGGAGTTGTTTCATGGATTGTGCCCCGGAAGCCGTTCTCGGCCATTTGCGCACCATTATCGGCACGAAACCCCGAAAATCTCCCCGATTTTAAGAATCCGTCAGCTTTTTTACCGGAGATTGATCAGTTTTTGGGCGCTTCGGCCGCCTTTTCAGGCACATGCGCCCGCCGCCACGCGGTCGGCGTCATGCCCTGGGCATCCTTGAAAGCCTTGTTAAAGGCCGAAAGCGAACGAAACCCCGCGTCCATGGCGATAGTCAGCACCGGTAACGAAGCCTGTTCCGGACTCGCGAGACGCTCAGCGGCCTCTTTCACCCGGTAACTGTTGAGAAAATCGTTGAAATTCCGGTAACCGAGGCCCTGGTTGATCACCTGGCGCACCCGGTACTGGGGGGTTTCCAGCTTTTCTGCCAGTTGCCCCAGGGTCAGCCCCATTTCCCGCCAGATGGCGTGCTCGCGCATAAAAGCCTCCAGCTTCGCCACGGCCTCGGGCTCGATACTGGCCCGCGCTGACACTTCCGGCGTTACCGGCACATCTGGCGCTAACACCTCGGGCAGCTGCTGAAACAGCAGCCCGCGATGGTAGCGCAGCAGCGACACGTTAATCCCCAGCAACAACAGCGCCAGCGCCAGGTATTCCCAGGTGGCCAGCCAGGCCGCACCGGGGAACAGGATTTCCCGACTGAACAACAGCAGCAAGCTGTAACTGCCGGTGAGCGCCACAAACCACAATCGCAGGCGCCGCCGCGCCTCCACCAGATCGCTGCGCCAGTTGCGGGCCACCACCCACAGGGCGGCCCCCAGCAGGGCAAATTCCACTGCCTGCGGCAGCGTAAAAAACAGCCAGTCCGCCGAGGCCACCAGGCGCCCCAGCAAGGGCATGAATACCGTGAACCCAACCAGCCCCAGCTGCCAGGCCCGCAGCCGAAAACCATCGTCAAAAAGGCTGTAGCTGAACAGCCAGAACAACCCCGGCGCCGCCGTTTGCACCACCGAGGCAGGCAGGCCCATCCACGACCCCGCCACCACCGGCGTGGCGACATAGCCCAGCAGGGCCAACATCAACAGGCCGTACAGGCGCTCTCGCACGCCCCACGCCGGCTCGCGCAGGAGCAGCAGCAAACTCAGCAGAAGCTGGGACAGGCTGAAGCTGAGGGCGGCAATTAACAGGGGCGACATGGCAGCGCTCCAACGGGTACGCCCGCATCATAGCAAGCTTGTCGCAGCTGCCGGCGACCGGCGCTGATAAGGCGATATACGTTCGGTCATTTGGGTAGCATTTCGCTATTGGGCTGCATTGTCGCAACAATCTCTGTAGCCTGCGCGCTGCGTTGCTGTCGCGCAGTCATCCTCGCCAGCACCGCTTCAGTATGACTGTGTTTCTCGGTGTGCACCCCACGCCGACGCATCGGTTTTGCCCATCGCCCAACTCGAGACCCTGTATGTTTGAGATTCACCCCAGTCGCGCGGCCTCGGCCAGCCGTGATCTGCTATCCGGATTAACTGTCGCCCTGGCGCTGGTGCCGGAAGCCGTTGCCTTTGCGTTCGTGGCCGGGGTGGAGCCCCTGGTGGGGTTGTATGCCGCCTTTATGGTCGGCCTGATAACCGCGTGCATCGGCGGGCGGCCAGGGATGATCTCGGGTGCTACCGGCGCACTTGCCGTGGTGATGGTCACGCTGGTGGCCGACCACGGCGTGGAATACCTGTTCGCCGCCGTGGTGCTGATGGGCGCCCTGCAGATACTGGCGGGTGTGCTGAAACTGGGCAAATTCATCCGCATGGTGCCCCACCCGGCCATGCTGGGTTTTGTAAACGGCCTGGCGATTGTGATCTTCCTGGCCCAGCTCAGCCAGTTCGGCGTGGCAGGCGAGCCCGGCTGGCTGCACGGCACGCTGCTGCAAGGCAGCATCATCGACGTGGCCTGGCTGGAGGGCCCGCAACTCAAGATGATGCTGGGCCTGGTGCTGCTGACCATGGCCATTATTCATTTCTTCCCGAAACTGACCGACAAGGTGCCCTCGTCGCTGGTGGCCATCGCCGCGGTCAGCCTGCTGGTATTCGGCCTGGACCTGGACACCCGGGTGGTGGGCGATATCGCCTCCATCAAGGGCGGCCTGCCCAGCTTCCATATACCTGCGGTGCCGCTGACCTGGGATACGCTGGCTATCATCTTCCCCTATTCCGTGATTCTGGCGGCTATCGGCCTGATCGAATCCCTGCTGACGCTGCGGCTGGTGGATGAAATTACCGAGACCCGCGGCCGCGGCAACAAGGAGTGTATAGGCCAGGGCGTGGCCAACACCGTCACCGGCCTGTTCGGCGGCATGGGCGGTTGCGCCATGATCGGCCAGAGCATGATCAACGTGAACTCCGGCG
>JAZBPS010000282.1:0-5300 GCA_036353375.1 Halieaceae bacterium
CAAGGTCAGGAACATACAGTTGTCATTGCCTTCCAGCAGTTCCTCGTTGAGCCGGGCCAGGATGTCCCCGGCCTCAAGCGAGGTGTAGACATACTGCTGCAGCAGGGTCATCGCCCTGGCCATGAACAAGGCCGCTGGCACACCTTTGTCAGATACATCACCCACGGCAATGAACAGGCGTTTGTCCTGCCGCAGTTGGAAGGTATAGAGATCTCCACCGACGGATTTGGCGGGCCTCAGCACCGCCCAGAGCTTGAAGCGGTCTTCGATCCGATAGGCGTTGCCAGCGGCAGGCAGCATGGACATCTGGATGGCCGTAGCCGCTTCCAGCTCACCCTGCAGTCGATTGCGGCTGGCGGTTTCCTGCTCAAGCTCCGTGACATACCGCTGCAGATTCTCCTGCATGGCAGAGAACGCTGTTATCAGTCGCCCCAGTTCGTCCTTACTGCGGGGTTCGGGCAACGCTGTGTCGAAATCCCCGCCGGCGATCTCCACGGTAGCGGCGGCGAGGGAGCGCAGGGGGTGCGTAATACGCCGGGACACCCAGATAACGCCTGACAACAAAAGGCATAGAGTCAGCAACTGGGACAAAACACTTTTCGTCAGGTAGTCGCGCAGCGGCCCGAGCATCTCTCGTTCGGAATAATATGCGCCCACGGGCCAACGGGTGCTCGACAGGGGCGCGAGCTTGACCACGCAGTTTTCATCTGACTGCAGGCAGCCAACGGTTGCGGAGACGGCTCGTCCCTCATTGGTGACGCTGTTGATAATCTCCCCCCACAGGATTGCCTCGCTCGGGTCGCTGATGGTCTTGGCCCAGGGTTTAAGCCAATTCTCCCTGTCCGGCGAGGCCATGATCTTGCCGCTGCGGCTTAACAGAAAGCCGGCGCCACGCTCCCCGAGATCCATTCGTGCAAGGTAGATCTCAAGCTCCTGCAGCAATATGTCCGCCGTCACCACGCCGTAAAACACCGGTTGCCCGTCAATTGTCCGGAACAGTGGGACGCTGTAGGTGACCATGAAGCTGTTCTCGCTGCCCGCATCGACATAGGGCTCAGTCCAGGCCGAACGACCGGTGCTCAAAGGTGTTCTGTACCAATCGCTGAGAAGGAAGTCGTAGTTGTCGCCAAGGTCTGAAAACGTCAATTCGCCGTCGCGATAGTAGTAGTAGGGGGCAAAGCCGCGTGTTGCTTCAGCGGTAAAGCGTGGCGCCAGAGCGATGGCCGCTCCGAACAGGTCGTCCCTGTCATCCACCGCTTCCCGTAACAGGTACAACAACTCGTCTCGTGTGTGCGGGCGGCTCTGTATGACCTCGGCCAGCAGTTCGGTAGATTCCTCCAGCACCGACAGCCGCACTTCGATATCGCGCACTGCCTCGGTCACGGTGCTTTCGATTCTGGCGGCCTGTTCGGCCAGGATTGCGTCGCGGGAGTTGTAATAATCGGCTGCGGTGATAACCGACAGGGTTATCGTGATCGTCAGTGTCAGCAGCAGGACAAGTCGGGTCGTCAGGCTGATGCCAGACACGAATCCAGATCCTCCTGCGCGTCACGGTGCGGGTCGAGGTTGGCGTCAAAGGGCTGGTCGCCGTCGATCGTGATGCGCTCCATGCGGCGCAGTGCGGGGTGATAGTCATTCACGGGCTTGTGCTGGGTGCTGCGATTATCCCACAGGGCGATCGCATTCTCGCTCCAACGGAAGCGACAACAGTACTCGGGCTGCCGGATATGCTCGAATATCAGCGATAGCAAGCGCTCACTTTCGCTCTGCTTGAGCTCGCAGATGCGCGTGGTGAACAAGGCGTTTACGAACAGCAGCTTGCGACCGCTTTCAGGATGCTCCCGCACTACCGGGTGTCGCACCGGTGGATTATCCAGTAGCGCCTGGGCCAGGCGCTCACGGCCCCCCGGCAGCGCCAGGCTTTCCCGAAAACCGTGTTCAAAACTGTGCTCTGCCGTCAGCCCCTCCAGCAGGCGCTGCATCGGCCTCGACAAACCCTCCCAGGCGGCGGACATGCTGGCAAACAGTGTGTCGCCGCCGGCCGCCGGTATCACCCGGGCCCGGAGCATGGTTGCCATGGGTGGCCTCGCACGGAATGTCATATCCGTGTGCCACTTTTCGATTAACGATGGCTTCTCAGGCGTGCTTTCCAGAATGGTAATGGCAGGGTGCCCCGGCACCGTGGCGTAGGCAGGGTGGGATTGCAGGGGGCCGAAGCGTTCCGCCAGTGCTTGCTGATGTGCAGGCTCGATAGCCTGGTCGCGGAAAAACAGCACCTGATGAGTGACCAGCGCGGACCGCAGGGCCTGAAAATCTGCATCCGACAGGGGCTCGCGCAGATCCAGTCCCCGCACTTCTGCGCCCAGTACCGGGGTGATTGGATGCATTGACAGCATACGCCGTTCTCTTGTTTTGACAGCGCTAGTATAGCTCGCTGCAGGGACGCCGGGTAAATGCGGCTGTAATCGTCTGCAGCCCGCGAATTTACTGGACTACGGAATGCGTAGTACTGCCGTTGAAGAAATGCCGATACTGTCACAGACTCAGCAGGTAATCCGGCAAATTGGCCGGAGACACACTATGGTTTTGGGTCGTAATGCTAACCGGCAACCCCCCGCCACTGGGTAAGGCTGACCAAGTTGAACTGGAAGAAACGCTACAGGAAACTCGAAGACCGCGTGCTGCTGGATGCAGCAGGCGCCGTCACGGTTGCCGATAGCGCAGACAACCAGGCAGACCCGGATGCGGTCGAGGAAAGCCCCAGTGAAGAGCACCGCCGGGAACAGGAAGACCTTACCAGCCTCGTAGCCGCCCTTGGCGAGTCGGAGCAGGAGAGCGCTGCCGCCCCGGTTACTGACGCACCCGAGATTCTTTTTGTCGACAGCCAGGTCGAAAACATCGATCAGCTGCTGGCAACGCTGTCGGCTGATGTGGAAGTGTTCTACATCGAGCCAGACCAGGACGGCGTTGCATTCATCGCTGACGTACTCAGCAACAGCGACAAAACCTACAGTGCCATGCACATCGTCAGTCACGGCGATGCCGGCGAGTTGCGCCTGGGCAGCACCTCACTCACCAACGCCACGCTATACGGGGATAACCTGTCCCACGTGCAGGCCTGGGGTGAGAGTCTTACTGAAACCGGTGACATCCTTATCTATGGCTGTAGCGTCGCAGAGGGTGATGACGGCGTTGCCTTTGTGGAGCGACTGGCCGAACTGACCGGCGCCGATATCGCCGCCTCCATTGACGACACTGGCTCTGCCCTGCTGGGTGGCGACTGGGATCTCGAGGTAACAGCGGGCGATGTCGAGGCGGATATTGCCATCAGCAACGCCAGCCAGGCCCAGTGGGGTAACCTGCTGGCCCTGAGTGTTGAGAGTCGCGGCGATATCAGCGCTGCCAACGGCGGCGGTGCCGCCGGCGATGCTGCCGCTGATGCGGAGCTTGCGGAATCCCTGTCCCCGACGGGCAGCGGCGTGATTTTCAGCAGCGTGAACTTCCAGGGCACCCAGGAGTCCATCGCCACCTTCCAGAACCTGCAGACCTCCTTCAGCGGCGGCAACCTGATGGACCGCGGTGTGGTGATCAGCACAGGTCTGGTTGACAACCTGATTGGCGACACCACCAACGACCCTTTTAAGACGGGCGCCACAATCGCGCTCAAGGCCAGTGATGATCTCAGTGGCGGCTCCATCAGTGACGTTGACGATCCCGAGCTGGACGCGTCTGCGGCAGCGGAAAGTCCCTCTATCGACTTCAACCAGTTTGACGTCAGCGTCTTCGAGTTCAGCTTCGTCACAGACCCGGGCGTCACCAAAGTTGCCCTGACCTATGTGTTCTCCACGGAGGAGACAGATACTTACTCTACCCCGGCCCAGGGATTTATCGACCTTTTTGGTGTCTACCTGCGCAATGACACCCTGGGAACGCCCTACGACGAGTTCATCTTCAGCAACCTGAACGCCCTGCACAACACCGAGGACGGCTTCGGCAACAACATAGAGGTCGACGGCGTTACCCTGCTGGAAAACGACGACCTGGATCCCAACACCGAGCAGAACTGGGTCACCACTCTCGGCGACACCTTGTTGATCCTGCCGGGTGATCCGCAGAACGATACATACACGGTGAAGTTCGCCATCGCTGACCAGGGTGATGCAACACTCAACTCCGCGGGCTTCTTCGACTGGATCGGTTCCGCCATTCGCCTCGATATCGACCGCAACGACGACAGCGGTGCGACCGGCGTGGATTACAACACGGCATTCGATGTCAGTACGGGTACGGCGCAGAACATCGTGGATGTCGGCGACGTTCGCCTGACCAATTACGACAGCACTGACATCACCACGGTTACCGTTAACCTGACCAATGGCAGCGGCACGGATACCCTGGTGATCGACGATTCGCTGTACCCCAACATCACAGCCAGTGCTGCTTCCAGCACCTCGCTCACACTGACCTGGACCGGCACCAACAGCGCCACCAACATCAGCGACATTGTCCAGGCCCTGGAGGGCATCACCTACAGCAACAGCGACGGCCTGACTGCTGATACCGCGACCCGGACGATCGAGATCGTTGCCAACGACGGCGAGACTAACAGCTCCATCGCCACGGCGTTTGTGGAAATCACCGGCTTCATGGATGCGCCAACGGTGGATTCACAGGTGGCGACCACGCTGCAGCCCACCATCACCGGCAGCTTCGATGAAGCGGACTCCGACACCCTGGTCATTGTGGTGGACGGCCAGACCTACACCTGGTCCAACCTGCGCACCGGCGGCACGCCGCCCGCGGGCCTCAGCTCCGATGGCGCCGGCAACTGGTCACTGGACCTGAGTGTCGCCGGGCAGAGCCTGACGGACGGTGTGACCTACGATGTGTCAGTAACGTCGACCAGTGCCGGGGGCAGCCTATCTGACGCGAGCAGCAGCGAAGTGACCGTCAGCGTGGGCGCAACCTTTGCGGTGGTAGACGACACGCTGACGATTTCTGAAGATGGCCCAACCGCGTCGGTTCCCGCCGACGGCGTGTTGGCCAACGATTTTTTCCCAGGCACGGCCACGGTTACGCAGGTTGATGGCAGCGCCGGGAACGTGGGCACAGCGGTGTCGGGCAGCGCCGGCGGTTTGTTTACGATTAACGCCAACGGCAGCTACAGCTACAACCCCAATGGTCAGTTTGACAGCCTGCGTCCTGGACAGACCGCCACCGACACTATCACCTATGTGGCTAGCGACGGCTCCAACACGGATACCGCTACCTTTACAGTGACCATCACGGGTGCCAATGAC
>JAZBPS010000476.1:0-1763 GCA_036353375.1 Halieaceae bacterium
AAACTATATAGAGGACCGAACAGCCTCGATAGCGTGGTAATCTTGCGAGCGCTAGCTCGCATAACCCATGAAGCCCCTTCTTCAAATGGATATTCCATTAAGTGGGGGAGTGTTCACTTAAAAAGAAAAACGCCTATTTGAAATATATAATTCGTAAGCAAACTAATTGATTTATATCGTACTTTATACGATAATATAGACGAATGATAAAGGAGTGATACATATGAAAATAGAACTATGGAGTGACTTTGCTTGTCCATTTTGTTACATCGGTAAAAAACGCTTTGAACAAGCACTAGAAGCATTCCCACACAAAGACAAGGTCGAAGTCGTATTAAAAGCATATCAATTAGATCCTAATGCACCTAAAGTTATGACAAAAAGTCCAGCAGAGACCTTTGCGAAGGGACATCACATGAGTGTAGAACAAGCAAAACAACGTTTTGATATGTTCCAAACACAAGCACAAACAGTCGGACTAACATACAACTACGATACCATCAAAATGACAAATAGTTTTGATGCACATCGCCTCGCGAAATGGTCGAACCAATTCGGAAAAGAATACGAATTAACAGGTCGTTTAATGAAAGCATATTTCACAGATGGATTAAACATCGCAAACATTGATACACTTGCTATGTTAGCTGGTGAAGTAGGACTAGACGAACAAGAAGCAAAAAAAGTATTAAAAACCAATCAGTATGCAGATCAAGTGAAAGGCGAAATTACAGAAGGACGTCAAATTGGTGTCCAAGGAGTACCATTCTTTGTACTAAACCGTAAGTACGGCGTAAGCGGTGCACAACCAGTAGAATACTTCACACAAGTATTGGAAAAATTATGGGAAGAAGAAAAACCACAGTTTGAAACCATGGAAGGCGCTAGTGAAGGTGCTGTGTGTAACGACGAAACTTGTGAAATATAAGATTTCAAAGACGATGAAACTCATCGTCTTTTTTCATGCTATAATGTAAGTGAAAGTAGGTGATATCATGAGTGAAAGACAAGTAGTATCATCTCAAGATATGAGACAGCTTGATAAGCTCACCATGACAACGAACAATATCACATCTTATCAATTAATGGAACAGGCCGCAAAAGGCTTAACCAGATACTTGTTGGATCAAATCCTAGACGATATATCTGGTCTTTTTGTGATTGTTTCGGGGTTGGGAAATAACGGTGGTGATGCACTCTTAATAGGACGAGAACTCTATCAATTAGGTGTGAAAGTATCGATTGTATTGGTTGGAGCAGAAGATCATCAATCCGATGATTCATTGCAAGCTATAAACGAATGTCAAACACTTGATATGCCAATGATGAGAGTCGCTTCTGAAGAGGATTTCTCACTAGCTCTTGAAATCATTGAATCTGCGAATGTCATTATCGATGGTCTCTTTGGGATTGGATTATCACGAAATATAGAAGGCATCTTTGAGTCGATTGTCCTTGCTGTAAATCATTCATATGGAACTGTAATTAGCATTGATATACCATCTGGTATCCATGCCGACAACGGCCTTGTAATGGGATGTGCAATTCGTGCAAACCACACGCTCATTGTCCAAAAATACAAACAAGGGAATATTCTTAATGATGCGCTCGATTATAATGGGGTGACACATGTTGTTGATGTCGGAATTATGGACAAGGTGCAAGAAGACCGCCAAGAACTTATCAGCAGTAGTTTTCTATATACCAACTTCCCCAAAAGAATGCATAACTCCTATAAGTATGTATATGGAAATGTGTTAACT
>JAZBPS010000283.1:0-5436 GCA_036353375.1 Halieaceae bacterium
ATAACGGCGACGTGGCGCCGGTTGGCAATACGGTAGATGTCGCCAACGCGACCTATCGCAACAGCATTGGCGCGGCCACCTTGCGCAGGCTCTGGCGCGATCCTGACTTCAATCCACGACAGGAGGCGTTTTACTACGCCCGCGCGATCGAGATACCCACGCCTCGCTGGTCTACCTATGATGCGATGCGGTTGAAAGTGGAGGCGCCACACCCCACGACGCTGCAGGAGCGCGCAATCAGTTCCGCCATCTTCTACTCGCCCGGGTCTTTCTCGAACGAGGACGCAGCAGCGGAGTGACTGTTTTCACTGGGGAAACAGTCTGGCCACGCTAAGCCCGTTTTTCTCCACTCTTTGACCGTGTAGTTTCTTCTGATCTAACGCGCGACAGCGTTAGTCACTCTATACATAGAAGAGGTGAACGCATGTCCGACCCCACACGGGAGCCCTCAACCAGCCCTGGCGAGATCAGCCAATGGCCTATGCTCAAGATTGTTTACCGCACCGCCAGAGACAGGGTTGCGGCTCTGCTCCCACCGGGGATAGAGGCAGCCGCCAGCGGTCATGTGAACCTGACCATTTATAACCTGCCGGTGAACAATGAGCCGGAGTACGGCATCCTCATGACGGTCGATGCAGATTACAAGGGCACGGCCGGTGAGTGGGCTATTGGTTACGGCATCAGCCAAGAGTCAGCAATCTTCATAAGCTACGCGACCAACGGCCAGCCGAAATTCCCTTGCGAAACAGACTATTTCCGACTCGGTGACACGGTGTCTGCGCGTTGCAGCCACCAGCGCTATACCTTCGTCGAATTTGAGGGCCGCATGGGGCAGGAAGACCCCCTGCCTGCCGAGGGCGTCCAGCGACACGAGTGGTGGGTAAAGGTGTCCCGGCAAGTGGGCGGTGGTAAAGGGTATGACTTCCCTCCCCACGTTGTGCAGGTCAAAGGGAAGTATGGCCCGGGCTATCGGGTGGCGCTGGACGGTCAGCTGACGCTGACAGACAGTCCCTGGGATCCGATTGCCAGCTGCCTGCCCCTGCAGGAGCAGGTATCCGCCCATCTCTGGTGGCCAGAGTACCTGAGTCGGGAGATTACGCTGGCAGATCCGCTGGACCCGGAGGCGTTCTGGCCGCATATCGACAACATTTCTGGCAGTCGCTGGCCTGGGCATAACGGCGGCCCCCTCAAGGCCAGCGTCCGCGGTGCTTGAAGTAGCACCGGGAAAACGTTTTAAGAGGATATTGAATGGATCGATTTCTGATCGTGTCGACGGATGGTCACGCCGGCCTGCCGATGGAGCGCTACCGCGATTACCTGGACAGCAAGTATCACGCTGCCTTTGACGAGGCGCTGCCGATACAGCGCAAGATGACGCGGCTGGCAGAAGAGAAGCTGCTCCTATCAGACTTTAACGACCAATGGCGCCGTGGCATTGAGGACGATCTGAAAGGTGCCTGGGATGGCGACGTGCGTAATCGAGTGATCGATGGCGATGGCGTGGCCGCGGAAGTGTTGTTTCCGGACGGTATCACCGAGCAGAACGCACCGCCCTTTGGAGCCGGCCTGGCGCTGAAGCCCTGGGGTATCGACCCGGAACTGCAATGGGCCGGCGCGCGTGCACACAACCGCTGGATGGCAGAATTCTGCAAGGAAGAACCGCACCGTCGCATAGGGCTCGCAATTGTGTTGATGCTCTATGATGTTGATGAGGCCCTTGCCGAAGTGAAATGGGCCTGGAAAAACGGTCTTAAGGGCATCCTTATCCCCGCGCTGATGGGTGACAGGGATGGCTACAACCATCCGCGCTACTACCCGATCTGGGAGTTCTGTGAGGCGCATAACATGGTTGTGCATACCCACTCGGGACCGTCCCCGGATTACGACTACGGACTGCCAGGTGCAATAGGCATCTTTTTGACCGAGTTCGCATGGTGGGCGGGCCGCCCCATGTGGTACATGATTTTCGGCGGCGTGTTTGAGCGGTTCCCCGCGCTGAAGTTCGTGATGACAGAGGTGAGTGAGTTCTGGGTGCCACACCTGCTGGAAATGATGGACGTGCGCGCTTCAGTCAAGCACACCACGGGTAAGCTCGGGGATTTCCGCAGCAACCTGAGCATGGCACCCAGTGAATACTTCAAGCGTAATTGCTGGGTGGGTGCGTCAGCCCTTTTTGACGAGGGCTCTATGGCGGTTCGCCATGAGATTGGTATAGACCGCGTGATGTGGGGCACAGACTACCCTCATCCAGAGGGCTCCTGGCCGCATACCCGGGAGAAGCTCCTCAACTATATGCGGGGGATTCCCGAGACCGAGATCGACGCCATGCTCAGTGGCAACGCGCTGCAGTGTTACGACCTCGACGAGACAGCACTTTGCAGAATCGCACAGCAGATTGGCCCCCTGCGGGCTGATTTCGTAGAAGCGGCCGCCTGAGGCCTGAGGAGGCGCACTATGCCAGATCGGTTCCCCATGCCCATGCCCTTTGGGTGGTTCTGCATCGGCTACAGCGATGATATCGCTATCGGTGAAGTCCAGAATATCCATTACTTCGGACGCGACATGGTGTTATTTCGGACGGAATCCGGCAAGTTGGGTTTGTCGGATCCGGCCTGCCCACACCTCGGGGCGCACCTGGGCCACGGTGGGACCGTGCAGGGTGAGTCCATCCGTTGCCCCTTTCACCACTGGCACTACGATACCGACGGTGTCATCACCAGTATTCCCTACGCCAGCCAGATTCCGCCCAAGTGGCAGGGCAAGCCCTGTCTGAAAACCTATCCCGTGTGCGAACGCAATGAAGTTATCTGGGCCTGGTATCACCCGGAAGCAGCGGCGCCGGATCACGAGGTTATTGCCCTGGACGAGCTGGACGACGATGCCTGGACGGAGCGCGCCCGTTTTCTCTGGCGTTTTGATTCCTGCCCACAGGAGATCGCGGAAAATGGCGTAGATGTTGCGCACTTCAAGTATGTGCATGGCATGGATGCGGTACCGGAGGGAGAAACGAGCTACGAGGGGCATATACGACGTTCCCGTGTTGCAGGCATGCAGGACCTGAAGACTGAAAGCGGCGAGCGACAGCAGATTGAAACGGTTGTCGAGGTTGTCCAGAACGGAGCCGGACAAAAATGGGTGCGCTTCACGGGCTTGATGGAATACCTGTTGCAGGTACTGGTGACACCGGTATCTGCGGAGTGTGTCGACGTTCGTTTTATTTACATCCACAAGCCCTATCCTGCGGACTCCTTCCAGGCCAGAGGCATACAGGCGGCCATCAGAAACACCAACGGGCAGACGGGTCTCGAGGGTGATATCCCCATCTGGAGCAACAAGTTTCATTTGCGTAATCCCGTGCTCTGTGACGGCGACGGGCCCATCATGCGCTTCAGGAAGTATTTCTCGCAGTTCTACGTGGGCGGTCCCTACCCCGACGAGAAGCAGGCACCAGCACCCGACGCGGCATACGCACAATAGCGATTGAAGCTGGACGCGAGGTAGACATGACGAAACGTTTCAAAGGTATGTCGGCAGTAGTCACCGGCGGCGCGTCTGGCGTCGGACGCTGTTTGTGCGAAGCGCTGGCCCGCGAGGGTGCGCGTGTGGTGATGGCAGACATTGAGGCGCCCGCTCTCGAGAGCTCCGCTTCAGCGCTGCGCGCCGAGGGTCTGGATGTGACCGGGTTGCAGGCGGATGTCACATCTCCCGAGTCCATGGCGGCGCTGGCAGCGCAAAGTACAGAGCTGATGGGAAACATTCACATCCTTTGCAATAACGCCGGTGTGGGGATAAAGGAAGCCCAACGCAGGATGTGGACGCTAACGCCCAACGACTGGCAGTGGGGATTTGCTGTGAATGTTATGGGTGTTGCCAACGGCATTCGTGCGTTCGTGCCCGCCATGCTGGCGCACGGTGAGCGCGGCCATGTGGTCAACACGTCTTCGAGCAATGGTGGTCTCGCGTCAATGCCAACAACGCCTATTTACGCCGCCAGCAAGGCTGCGGTCACCAGTATGTCCGAGGTGCTCCATTACCAGTTTCTCATGGACGCAGCAGCGCTTAACGCCCACGTCCTGTTTCCGGGCCCGCATTTGGTCAACACCAATATTCTCAGCGCCATGCGCAACCGGCCTGAGGCATTGAAGGACAACGACGAGCCGGTGGCGTATACCACCATGGCGGATCTCGCCGAGGCATCTGGAATAAAGAATCTTGCACTCACGGAACCCGAAGAAGTCGCAGAACACTGTCTGGCAGGCATGCATGCCAGGCAATTCTGGATACTGCCTGCGAGCGAAGCCGGCGATGCAAGACTGAACAAGCGCATGCAGAGTATTCTCGCGCGGCAAAACCCCAAACTCCCAGGCTAGTTCCCCCGGCGTCAGCCTGTCTTAGCGGTTCATCGTTGCCGGTCTGCCACTGAGTGCGGGACCCAGGCCGTTGAAGTCCTCCTTGAAATAGCGGATGAGGAAGTCAACGAAGAAGCGGACCTTGGCGGACAGATGCCGGCTGTGTGGATACACGGCCCAGGTTTCGCGCCAGTAATAGGACCAGTCTGCGTCCAGTTTCGATAGCTCACCCGCGTCCACGGCGCTCTCTGCATAGAAATCAGGGAGCTGTGCTATACCGAGACCCGCTTTGGCGGCGGCCATGATCGTGGCGCCGTTTTCACTGACCCAGTTGCCACTAACGCGGACCCGACTGGTGCTGCCGTCTTCCAGGGTAAGCATCCAGGCGCGCTCCGGACCGGTGAGACAATTGTGCTGCGCAAGATCTGCGACCGTGGACGGCGTGCCGTGACGTTGCCAGTAATCAGGGGCAGCAAACAGGCTGAGCCCATGCCCCCACAGACCACGCGCAACCAGGGTTGAGTCCTCCAGCTTGCCGTACCGAATTGTCAGGTCGTAGCCTTCGGCCACCAGGTCCACGTCGCGGAAACTTGAGTGAACCTCGACAACGATTTCCGGGTACTCCCGGGAAAATGCTGCAACCGCCGCTGCCATGTACTGAACGCCGAATCGGCTGTTCAGCGCCAGCTTGAGCGTGCCCCGTGGTTTTTGCTGCATATCGGCAATAATGGAGTCGGCGCGCTCGAACTGTTCCGACATAAGCTGGCATTGTTCGTAGAACGCCTTGCCTATCTCGGTCAGCGTCAGCTTGCGCGTCGTGCGCTGCAGCAGGCGTGCTTCCAGGCGATTTTCGAGGGTAGAGACCTGTTTGCTCACGTAGGATTTGGAAACTCCCATACGCTCTGCGGCGCCCGTGAAGCTTCCCATCTCCACAACATGCATGAATTCGTCAATGCCTTCCCAGCGTGACACACTCACTCCCTTTCCGGATGGGTTGCTTACATACCACAGACTAGTTGCCGGTGACGCTAAAGTCGATAGAGCTGCGCCCTCGCGGGCTTTAGTGTCTCATATAAGTGGTTACGTA
>JAZBPS010000284.1:0-3686 GCA_036353375.1 Halieaceae bacterium
AGCAACTCTCGTACTGCCTACCGTAAAAGCTTGTACGGCTTATGTCAACCTTTATTGTCACAGCATATGTCTAATTATGTTTACACTTTCTCCGGACAAAAGAAACCCCCGGGCGCAGATGCGGCAGGGGGCTCAATTTATCGCCGCGACGCCGTCGGGCGTCGCAGTATGAGGCTAGCTCAGAAAGTGCTTGCGCCTGGTCAGCAACGGCAAGCCAAACAATGAGGAGAACGGCGTGGCGCTTTTCGTCTTGAACGACATACCCATCGAGCCTGACTTACCCTCATTGCGGGTGCTTTTGGTGGACATGCCCACCATGGACGACAACGCCGTTCCATTGGCGGTCAGGGGACGCATACCAATCATCGAGGAAAAGCTGAACGTCGACAGCGGTGACAGCCAGCGGCTCAGGTGACTGAAGCCCGTCTGACTGGTTTTGAAGCCCCAGAAGTCCGAGAACGGTGTCTCGGATTTCGTCAGCATAGGCAGGCCCAGCAACGAGGAGAATGCGTAGGGACGCTCGGTCCAGGGCACATAAGGCTCCGGGGTCGGTTCGTGGGTAATCGGCAGCGGGTTGTACTCGTTCAACACAGCCCTCGCCGTCCCCGAGGCACCGAACTCCGCACCCACCACAACCAGGGTGTAGCCCTGGCTCATCTGCTCAGCATAGAACGCGGCGTTCTCACCCAGGAACCCGCCAGCACGCACCGCGTCCGCAGTGGTCGTGCCGCCACCAAACTGGTCCACACCCTTGCTCAGCACCACCACGGATTTCCTGGCAAAACCGCGCTCGATCAGCGCGTCGCTGGCAGCCCGCGCCTGCCCTTCTGTTTCATAGAGTCTCGCAACAGCAAACATGACATCCTCCCGTTTGGATTCAGAAATCCCCTCGTCATTCAAGTATACGCCTGGATTACGCCGCTGGCTCATAGAGCCATGACAAAATAATCTGTCCAAAAAAGCTGACACAAAGCGCGACAAAAACCCTACAGCAGGCAAGTGTGGCCCGGCGTTTCGGTTTGCTATAACTCATGCCACATCATCAATAACAGGTATCACGCCCGTATGAACAAGACTGAGATTCCCGTCGCCAATGGCGGATGCACAAGGCGCAATCGTCACCTCGCTTCGCACCCCGCTGCGGTAATGATGGCATTAATCGCGCTGCTGCTGCCTCCTGCGACACTGGGTGAAGCAGCCTCTGCAGGTGGCGAGCAACGTCAATATACCTTCGCCTGGCAGTTCATCGAGGATAGCGAGATGGCGCCCCGGGGCGGCACCACCACGGGCACACCGGTGGACCTGGTACAGCAACCGACAGCCGCCTGGGAGGCATTGCAGGAGCCGGGTATCAGCGACCTGGAGCGGGACCGCCGCGCGATCCTCGCCATGGCAGGGGGTTACCGCACCAGCTTCGACTTTATCGAGACCGTTGGTTTTACCGAGGGCTACAGCCCGCAGCAGCCCTATCAGTCCTGGGGCACCGAGTACGTCTACGTGGTGGCGGATGAGCCCGGCTTTATCAGCCTGCAGCACATTATCGTCATGCGCTTCCAGAACGAGGACGGCAGCGCCAGTGAACCCATGGTGGTGAAGCACTGGCGCCAGGATTGGCATTACCAGGCGCGCGAGCAGCACGTGTACGCCGGCCACCGGCAGTGGCAGAGGGAAACACTGTCACGCCGCGAGGCAAAGGGCCGCTGGCGACAGGCGGTTTACCAGGTAGACGACTCTCCCCGCTATATGGCGACCGGGCGCTGGCAGCACTTTGCCAACTACTCCAGCTGGACCAGTGAAGAAACCTGGCGCCCCCTGCCCCGCCGCGAATTCAGCGTGCGCGACGACTACGACGTGCTGATAGGCACCAATCGCCACACCATTTATCCGACGGGCTGGGTACAGGAAGAGGACAACCTGAAAGTGGTGCTGGACGAGGCCGGCAACCGCAGCGCGGTAGTGGCGCGGGAGAATGGTCTTGCCCGCTACGAGCGCATCGTCAACTTTGACTGGCAGGCAGGGGATGATTACTGGGCGCGCACAGGTCCCTTCTGGTCATTGGTGCGAGAGGAGTGGCAGTCGCGCTTCGCGCGCAACAAGGCGCTGACAGTCTCAAAAACCGCAGAAAACACGTCGCTGGTGATGACGATGTTCGGGCTGGCTGACAAGCACAGCGACGGCGCATTCGATGCCCCAATCGCTCGCGCGGATATTACGAGCACGCTGGACCGCTTCATCCGGCAATAGAGGATCTGCAACGATTTCTTCGGCGGTCAGCTGCCATGCCAGAGAGCATCACGCCCTCGGCTCACATCAGCATGGCAGGCGCGATTGCCGCCAGCTGCACCGCACTAGAACACGCGGAAGCGTTTCTGCACATGCCGCTGGCGGATCGCAATCGCCGCGCGGCGCTGCTCGGGCGTCAGCATCGGCTGGTCCGCCGGAAAACGTGAGCGGATCTCGTCGAAGCCAATTTTTTCCGCGGTAATCGTGGGCCACTGCTCTTTCGGAGGCAGTTCGCTGTAGGCCCAGCGGTGGGACAGGTAGCCTTTCGACAGGCCCGTGGTATCCAGCCAGTTCTGCACACCGGGATCCCGGTGGGCCACTACCCAGCGCTGTACGCCGTCCTCGCCCATATACATCTGGAAGCCGTTGAGGCTGCTCTGGTGGTTGGCGTAGTCCGGCGACTCCCCCCAGAGATTGCCGAGGTGGAAGCTGGTGTAGACCGGCTCGCCACTGAAACGGGCTTCCACATACAGGGCCTCGTCCTCCGCCAGGTCGAACAGGCCTCCGGCATAGATGTTGGTACTCATGCCGCCGCCGGTGTCGCTGGATGCTGCGTTGGGCGTGTTGTAGGCGTTGACCGGCATGAAGTACGGGCTGTTGTTCACGTTTTCGTGGGTGCCATGGCAGTTCAGCACCACGTCGTAGAACTCCAGCCAGAAGCGCATCTGGTTGTGCACGATATCGCCCATGCGGCGAAGCCGCTGCGCGGCGTCCGCAGCTGACAGCGCAGCCGGATGCTGTCCTTCTCCATCCAGCGGCATGATGGTGAGCGCGACCGGCTCCTCGTGCTCCCAGTCATAAAACAGCTGGCGCCCGCTGATATAGGCCGCGTAGCGCATTGCACCGTCCACATCGCCCTCGCGCGGCGGCTTTTGTGTGCAGATGAAGTGTCCGCTGTAGCCCGCGGGACGGTCAGGGCCCAGCACCAGCTCAAAGCTCCCCTCCGGACCGAGCTCGATCGCCGAGGAGTCCAGCGTGCCGTAGCCGGTTTTTGCCCCTGGCATCAACTCCGCCAGGGAACCCGAATCCCCGGCCAGGCCGCCGTCGCTGGTCTCGAATATGAGGTACTGCGGGGCCACGGGCTGCCCCTGCAGGCGGGGCTCGCCGCGCCAGTGCCGCGCGTCGGCAACACGCGCCGTAACTCGATAATGCTTGCGGCCGTCGATAGGCGCGTAGAAGTAAATCGCGTCGGCGTTATCAATGGTGGCCTTGTTGAAAATAGACAGGGCGTTGCGAAAGGCCGGGAAATCCGGGTCTTCATGGAACGCCCGCTCAACCCCGTGGTGCAGGAAGCCAGCGAGGTAGCGGTAGCCTTCGGCGAGCACGCGCGCTGTGGGCGGCGGCGCGAAGTGGTCGGGACTGTCGACGATGTCCCGGGCAGCCTTGAGTTTTTCGATCAGCTC
>JAZBPS010000285.1:0-15113 GCA_036353375.1 Halieaceae bacterium
AAAGAGCCCTCAGCCAGTAAAGAGCCCTCAGCCAGTAAAGAGCCCTCAGCCAGTAAAGAGCCCTCAGCCAATAGAGAGCCTCGCACAAGCAGTTCGGCAAACACAGGCCCATGGCCCGGCGAGAGCGCCTGGCGTGCCGGCATGCGAGGGACATGTTCGTTGCTTGCAATGGGGTTGGTCGAGAACGATAGCGGGGAGAACACGGTTCTCCCCGCCCAGGTCTCACAACGGAGTCTTATTTTTAGTTTTCGCTTCGGTCTTATTGTTGTTGTTCGTTTCAGGCACACGCGATGGGGTTTGCCCTGCGGCCGCATGTGCCGTCATCGCACGCCGCTTTTCAGGCGCGGCACGCGCTGCTTCAAAACAATGCACACGGGCCTGCATCAATTCAGTGCAGGGGTTGGCTAACGCCGCCAGCGCGGTCCTGCCGCCAACCTTTAAGAAGCTGTGCTTCGTTTTTCTGCGCGGTAAAGTTCTAGGAAACGTGTCTGGATATGAACGAAGGGGAAAACAAAGTTTTCCCCATCCAGGTCCATAGTTAGTGCTTTTATTGTTATTGGCGCCAGGTTGTTATTGTTATTATTCAGGCTGCCAGAGATAGAGCAGGTACCGTGCCAGTTTTCAAAAAATCAATAAAAACAGAAGGTTAGAGAATTGGCGGCGCCACCAAATGAATATGAACGTTGCGTGACGTTACCAATTTACACCAAAAGGGGTTACCTGTTTTATGAAAGGTAACGTCATTTTCACCCCGATTTCGCCTGCCTGGACCCGGAACTGCGCTTGGCCCCGCTCTTCTTGCGCGGAATCCCGAAGCGCTGGCGCCGCTCCCAGAGACACTTGCGGCTGACGCCCAATTTTTGTGCAAGCTCGGTCTCGCTCATGGAGTCCTGGTGCTCCAACACGAAGCGCTGGAAATAGTCCTCCAGCGACAGGTCCTCCGGCGGGTCAAAATTGTTGGCAACCCGGGAGCTGCCGCCCGAGGGCTTGTCAGACTGACGCCCTCGCAGCTGGCTCACCTGCACCAGCTCCAGGTCGATGCCCAGCAGGTCGTTGTCGATTTCTTCATCGCTGCTGAGAATCAACGCCCGCTCGACGGCGTTCTCCAGCTCGCGAACATTGCCGGGCCAGGTGTAGGTGGTAATGGCCTGGATTGCCCCCGGTGAGAAGCGGCGCGGCCCTTTGTCCAGCTCAGCGGCCCGTTTGGCGAGTATGAACTCGGCCAGCTCGAGGATATCCTTGCCCCGCTCGCGCAGCGGGGGCAGCAGCAGTCGCATGACGTTGATCCGGTAGTACAGATCCTGGCGGAACTTGCCGTCAATGGTGAGCTGTTGCAGGTCGCGGTGGGTCGCACAGATCAGTCGCACGTCCACTTTGCGTGACTCCACCGAGCCGATGCGCCGTATCTCTCCCTCCTGGATAAAGCGCAGCAGGCGCGCCTGGGCTTCCACCGGCAGTTCGCCGATCTCGTCGAGGAACAGGGTGCCGCCATCCGCCGCCTCAATCAGGCCGGTGCGGTTGGTGTTGGCACCGGTAAAGGCGCCTTTCTCGTAACCGAACAGCTCGGACTCGATAAGGGTCTCGGGAATCGCCGCGCAGTTCACCGAGATCAACGGGTTGTTCACCCGCAGGCTGTGCTCGTGCAGGCTGCGTGCAACGCGCTCCTTGCCGGTACCGGTTTCCCCCAGTACCAGTACGGTGGCGTCTGTGGGCGCAACTTTGCGCAAGTGATCGAACAGGGTGACCATCTCCGGACAGCCGCCGATAAAGCCGGTTGCCCGCGCGGCCTCTTCCTGCGGCGCGGTGACGCTTTTCGCTGTGTCTTTGTGCTGGTTGCCCCGGTCCGCCAGTATGCGACTGACGGCGGTGATCATGTCGTTGTGGTCGAAGGGTTTTGCAATATAGTCCACAGCGCCCATGCGCATGGAGTCAACGGCGGAACGCAGGCTGGCGTAGCTGGTCATGATCAGCACCGGCACATTACCGGCGCGCTTGATCAGGTCGGTACCCGGTGCGCCCGGGAGGCGAAGGTCGCTGATAATCAGGTCAAAATCGGTCAGGGTATTGTCGTTGATCGCCTCGGCAACGGATCCCGCCTCGACCACACGGTAGTCGTTCCGCTCCAGCAGCCGTCTCAGGGCAGAGCGAATAACGGATTCGTCTTCGACAATCAGGATGTCGGCCGTGGGCACCGCGCTGCTACCTCACTGTTACCGTTGTGTACATCCGCAACAACATACCTGCTCACCCCGGGATTTGCCAGCGCTGCACCCGGCTACTGGTATTCAACCCCATACTCGGCTGCATTGAGCGTCAGCGTAAACCGGGTGCCGCGCCCCTGTTGCAGGGGGCTTTGCAGCCGGATGCGACCGCCCATGCCCTCGACGATGCTGTAGACCAGCGACAAGCCCAGACCCGTGCCCTCACCGGGCTCCTTGGTGGTGAAAAACGGGTCAAAGACCTGTCCCTGCTGTGCCGCCGGAATGCCGCTGCCGTGATCGGTAACGTGCACGTGCAGCTGGTTGACCGCGCTCTCGGCGCTGATCTCGACACTGGCCCCCGCGTCGCTGGCATCGCGCGCATTTCCCAGCAGGTTGATGAACACCTGCAACAGGCGCTGGCTGTCAGCCAGGACCAGTTGCTCCCGGTCGCAGCGATTTTCAAAGCGTATCGATTTGGCGCTGCGATCCAGCTCCAGCAGGTGCACCGCCTCGTCCACGCAGTCTGCCAGGTTCACCGGTGTCAGCTGCGATGGATCCGTCACATCGCGACCCGTGTGGGAGAAGTTCACCAGGGATTCCACGATGCGGGTGATGCGTTCTGTTTGCTTGAGGATGGTCCCGGCCGCCTCGGGGACCGCGCCAATGTCATTTTCCACGGCAAGATTTTGCGCCAGGCAAGCGATGCCGGTGACGGGGTTACCAATCTCGTGCGCCACGCCCGCGGCGAAGCGGCCCACCGATGCCAGTCTCTCGTTGTGCAGCAGCTCCTGCTCCAGCAAGGCGTAATCGGTGAGATCCTCGACCACTATCACCTCGTCCTCAGACATGCCGGAGGAGGATTCCACGGCGGCCCGGTGCAGGCTGATCCAGCGGCCGCGACTGCCGGGTTCCTGCAGGTGAAGTTTGTGTTCCACGGTTTTGCCGGAGCCGACAAAGTCGCCGAGAAGCCTGGCCCAGGCGTTGGGCAGGGAGCTCAGGTACGAGCCGACGATATCTTCACTGCGCACCGCCGTGACGTCTTCCATGGAGCGGTTCCACATCAGGATCTCGCCGTCGCGGCCCAGGGACATAACGCCTATTGGCAGGTCCCGCAGGGTTTCCCGATGGTAGCGCCGCAGGTTATCGATATCCGCAGCCAGCCCGGTAAATCGCCGGTGCCCACTTTCAAGGCCCCGTTCAATCAGGCTGATGTCTTCACTGGACGGCGCCGCATCCAGCTGCCAGGGAATGCAGCGCTGCATAATGCTGAAGGCGATTGCCGGACCCAGCAGGCCCGAGAGGTTGGCTTCAATGCGATTGCGCAGCTGGCGCAGGGCATAGGGCCGGTTCTCGGTTTCGGTGAGCTTCAGGTCCTTGAGCGCCCTGTCGACCTCGGCATCGGCCGCCTGGCCGCCAAGGGCGGCGGACAGCGCCTTGCGAAAATCCGTCGCGGTGGTCAGCGCGAGGGTCCGGCGCATGGGTCGCACCAGATCGTCCAGCGAGCACACCTCGGCGCTGGCGATCTCCGCCGCCGTGGGTCGTGTGAGCAGTGACACGGCGATCATCAGGGAGATGTTGATCGCCAGGGAGCCAACGCTGGCCGCGGCCCAGGGCGCATCCACTGCCGCAATAAGACCACCCCCCAGCAGTGACTGGGGTGCGTCCACGCCGCGCAGCAACGGCGCCAGTATCACCGCAAACCAGGTTGCAAATCCGGCCAGCAGGCCCGCGCTCACGCCCAGTCGATTTGCCCGCGGCCAGAACAGTGCGGCGAGCACGCAGGGCAGGAATTGCAGCGTGCCGGTGAAAGCGGTCAGCCCCAGGTCAACCAGCAGTTCGCCGTCGCTGACGCTTTGGCAGAACAGGAACCCGGCGGTGATAATCGCAGCGATCAGGCCACCCCGGGCCCAGTTGAGCTGCGCATAGATGTCCGGTGCGGCCTGCAGGCTGGTGCCTCCACGCAGGCGCAGGGGCAGCACCAGGTGCTTCAGGCACATATTCGCCAGTGCCAGGGTGCTGACAATAATGACTGCGCTGGCGGCGGACATACCCGCCAGCAGCGCGACCAGTGACATGCTCCGGGAGCCGCCCTGCAGGCCCAGGGCGAGAGCGCTGTAAACCTGTGGCAGGAACTGACCGCTGCGGCCGCCGAGCTCCATTGCGGCCCAGGTGATGGGCAATATGGGCAGGCTCAGCAGCAACAGGTAGGCGCCCAGGCCCCAGCTCGCCATGCCCAGCCGCGCACCGTCCGGGCCTTCACTGAACGCCATGTGGAACAGGTGCGGCATGGTAAGCGTGCCGGCGAAGAACAACAGCAGCAGCGCGTGGGCCGCGTCGCGGCGCAGCGGGCTGTTCAGCATTTCCACGGCAGCGGGGTGCTGCTGCAGCCAGATCTGCAGCGCCGCCGGGCCGTCGAACACGCCGTACAGGGCATAGGCGCCCAGTGCCAGCATGGCCGTCAGCTTGACCAGTGACTCGAAAGCGATGGCCGTCACGAGACCCGTGTGCCGCTCCTCGGGTTTCAGTCGGCGGGTCCCGAAATACATGGCAAACAGGCCCGTCACCAGGCAAAACACGATGGCCAGGGTATTGTGCAGGGCCGCGCCACGGGGTTCACCGCCGCCTTCACCCATCAGCTCAACCCCGTCGGCAATGATCTGGATCTGCAGTGCGAGCAGGGGCAGCAGCGCCAGCAGCATGGCGATAGTGACAATCGCCCCCAGCCAGGGACTGCGAAAGCGGAAGGTCAGCAGGTCCGCCAGAGAGCTCAGCTGGTACAGGCGGCAAATGCGCATGACCGGCAACATCAGCAGAGGGGATAACAGCAGCATCAGGCTGATCCCCGCGTAGTACAGCAGAAAGCCGTAACCGTACTGGCCGGCAAGCTGGGAGGCGCCATAGATGGCAAGACCGCCGGCAATCACACCCAGCGAAAGGGTATAGATGGCGGGGTGGTTAATCAGTCTGGCGGGCAGCTTCTGGCGTTCGGCCAGCCAGCCCACGGCAAACAGCAACGCCAGGTAGCCCAGCATGCTGGCGAGCAGCTCCGCCGCGCTAAAGGTCATCGCTGAACCCGGAGCGGTTGTTCCATGCCGCCAGGGCGACCACGCCCAGCCACACCAGCCACGCCCGGTACCACGCGGTGCCGCCCTGGGTTACCCACTCCAGGGCTGTGGGCGCAAAGGCGAGGGCCAGCGCGGTGAGCAGCAGCAGTGTGCGATTGATATACACCCGCTGATGTTAGCAGCCAAGGCGCGACGCCGGTATGCCGCTGCGGCGCGGGATTGACGATAGATCCCAGTGTTCAACCGCCCAGCGCAGCAAGGCGTCGGTGTCCGCCGGCTTCTGCACAGGCAGCGGCTGTCCGAGGAAGCGCAGTGCCAGCTCCAGGTTTTCCAGGGCACGGTTTGCCTCCAGCGCCGGCGCGTGGCTTTGCTTGCTGAGCTTCTGGCCCAGGTCGTTCTCGATGACGGGAATGTGGGCGTAGTCCGGCTGCGGCAGGCCCAGCACGTGTTGCAGGGCGATCTGCTTCGGTGTGGAGTCATACAGGTCGCTGCCTCGCACTATCCGCGTTATGCCCTGGTCCGCGTCGTCGACAACCACCGCCAGTTGATAGGCAAACAACCCGTCCCGACGCAGAATGACAAAATCGCCCACCTCCCGGGCAAGGTCGCAGCGCAGGTCCGGCTGCACGGCATCCTGCACCTGTATAGCGGGCAGGTCGGAAACGTTCAGCCGGACGGCAGCGTTGCTGTCGGGTCCGAGCTTGCGATCACGGCAGCGACCATCGTAGATGCCGCCCATGTTGGCGACGTCCTTGCGGCTGCAGTCGCACCGGTAGGCGCGACCCTCGGCCAGCAGCATGTCCACGGTATGTTGATAGTCAGGCGTGCGGGTGCTTTGCCAGAGAACGTCCCCGTGCCATTGCAATCCATGGTCGCGCAGTGCCGCCAGTATCGCGTCGGCTGCGCCGGGCACCTCCCGGGGCGGGTCTATATCTTCGATTCGCACCAGCCAGCGGCCGCCGGCCGCACGGGCGTCAAGGTAGCTGGCAAGGGCGCAAACAAGTGAGCCCAGGTGAAGTGGGCCGGTGGGTGAGGGCGCGAAGCGCCCTACGTAGCTGTTGGCTGAATCAGCCGTGTTCCTGCTTTTCCTTGATTTCGTCAAGGGTCTTGCAGTCGATGCACAGGGTAGCCGTGGGACGGGCTTCCAGGCGCTTCACGCCAATCTCGACCCCGCAGGCATCGCAGAAGCCGTAGTCGTCGGCATCGATGCGGTCGATGGTGCCGTCGATCTTCTTGATCAGCTTGCGCTCGCGATCGCGCGTGCGCAGCTCCAGGCTGAACTCCTCTTCCTGGGTGGCGCGATCCGCCGGGTCGGGGAAGTTCGCCGCCTCATCTTTCATATGCGAGACCGTGCGATCCACTTCTTCCATGAGTTCTGACTTCCAGGTGAGCAGGATACTGCGGAAATGGTCACGCATCCGCTCGCTCATGTACTCCTCGCCGCGCTTTGCCTTGTAGGGCACGAAGTTCTTGAAGTCCGAGCTTGCAGCGGCCTTTTTTGCTCTGCTGGGCATGGTGTTTTCCCATCAAAAAAAACAGTAGGTACGCGCCCGAACCAGAGGCCCCGGGCATTTGAGGGCGGTGAAACTACCAGATTCCTGAACGCTGCGCCAACAGTTTTTGACCGCCTGTTGCCGCGGCCGCCGCATTGCGCCAGAGGGGGCTGTGATGCTGTTAAACTGGCGCCAAAATGTTCCCAGCAAGAAAGCGCAAGTGACAGATTTATGACATTCGACGGGCTGCTGCCGGCCACGCTGAAAAAGCGCTACAAACGATTTCTCGCCGATGTGGAATTGGCGGACGGAACGGCGCTGACAGTCCACTGCCCCAACACCGGGGCGATGACAGGCTGCGCGGAACCGGGCAGCCGCGTATGGCTTTCCGTCAGTCAGGCGAAAACCCGCAAGTACCCGCACACCTGGGAACTCGTGGAGACGCCCCGGGGCATGGCCTGTATCCACTCGGCGCTGGCCAACACGGTTGTGGCAGAGGCACTGGCCCAGCAGCGCATCGCCCCGCTGGCGGGATACACGGATATCCAGCGCGAGGTGGCCTATGCCGAGGGCAGCCGCGCAGACTTCCGACTGCGCCGGTCCGGGCGCCCGGACTGCACCGTGGAAGTGAAGTCCGTGACGCTGTGTGACGCAAACGGCGTGGGCCTGTTTCCGGACGCGGTCAGTGTGCGCGCCCGCCGGCATCTCGAAGCCCTGCAGGCACTCGCCCGCGCCGGCGAGCGAGCGGTGATCCTGTTTTGCGTATTCCACGAGGGGATTCGCTGTGTCCAGCCCGCAGACCATATCGACCCAGCCTATGGTGAGGCGCTGCGGTCGGCGGAAACCGCCGGCGTGGAGCCGCTGGCCTGGCGCGCCCGCGTATCAACCGGCGGGATAACACTGGAAGAGCCTTTGCCAGTGCTCACCGCTGGCGACGGCGTTACCGCATGCTGACGAATGCCCAACTCACAGGCTGCGATGACGCCCATATCGAGCAATGGCAGGGTGTCGGGCTCACCGCGGGCTGTCGCGCGGCCTTCCAGGCCCTGCAGCACGAGGCGGCTGCTGCAGGGTTTGACCTGCAGATCGCCAGCGGCTTTCGCAGCTTCGAGCGGCAGCGGGCCATATTCAATGCCAAGGCCACGGGCAAGCGTCCGGTGCATGACGACGAGGGTGTTGAGCTTTCTCTAGAGCAGCTGGACGACAGCGCGCGACTGCACGCTATCCTCCGCTTCTCTGCACTGCCAGGGGCATCCCGCCATCATTGGGGCAGTGATATTGACGTGTATGACGCGGCCGCCGTGCCGGAGGGCTACGCGGTGCAGCTCAGCCCGGCGGAGGTGGCAGACAATGGCGTGTTCGGCCCCCTGCACCGTTGGCTGGACGCGCGCATCGACGCCGCTGATGCCTTTGGTTTTTATCGTCCTTATGACCGGGAGCGCGGCGGCGTTGCGCCGGAGCGCTGGCATTTGAGTTATGCACCGGAAGCAAGGGTCTCGGAGGCTGCTTTCAGTACAGACGTGCTGCAGCGCACCCTGTCGGCCTTGCCCGCGGGGCGGGAACTGGCCATGGCCGACCAGGTTATGGCGGCGTTGCCGGGCCTGGTTGAACGCTATGTCCGCGCCGTTGCGCCGGCGCCCGCGGTCAGACCTTGAAGCGCTGCTTCAGCTTGCGGGGCACCAGCGTGTTTTTCAGCGTCACGTACTGGGGCATACCGTTGCGATAGGGCGGGTAGTCCTCGCCCACGATCAGCGGTGCCAGGTAATCCCGCGCCGCCTCGGTAATGTTAAAGCCGTCCCGCGTGATGAAGTTGCGCGGCATCATCTTCTCCACGTTGGCCACCTTGTCCAGCGGTGCCTCGGTGATCGACCAGCTGTAGCGACGTCCCTTGCCGCGACGAATGGCGGGCATCACTGCGTTCTTGCCGGCCAGCGCCATGTGCACTGCCTCGGCACCCACAGCGTAGGCCTGCTCCACATCGGTGGCAGAGGCGATATGGCGCGCGGCGCGCTGCAGGTAGTCAGCCACCGCCCAGTGATACTTGTAGCCCAGCGCCTCCTTCACCATGTTGGCGAGGGTGGGGGCAACGCCACCCAGTTGCGCGTGACCGAAGGCATCCCGGGTGCCCGCATCCGCCAGGAAACTGCCGTCGGCGTACTGCGCACCTTCTGAAGCCACGATCACGCAGTAGCCCTTTTGCTTGACGGTGCGCTCGACCTTGCGCAGGAACTTCTCGCGGTCGAAGGCGATTTCCGGGAACAGGATGATGTGGGGTGCATCCCCGGCCTTTTCTGCCGCGAGTCCGCCGGCCGCTGCAATCCAGCCCGCGTGGCGACCCATGGCCTCCAGGATAAACACCTTGGTCGAGGTCTCGCACATGCTGGCGACGTCCAGCGCGGCTTCCCGGGTGGAGATGGCGATGTACTTGGCTACCGAGCCGAAGCCGGGGCAGTTGTCTGTGAGCGGCAGGTCGTTGTCCACCGTTTTCGGGATATGTATCGCCTGTACGGGATAGCCCAGGGTGGCCGACAGCTGCGAGACCTTGAGGCAGGTATCGGCGGAGTCGCCACCGCCGTTATAGAAGAAGTAACCGATGTTGTGTGCGCGGAATACGTCGATCAGCCTTTCGTATTCGGCGCGATTCTCCTCGATACTCTTGAGCTTGTAGCGGCAGGAGCCGAAAGCGCCGGAGGGTGTGTGCCGCAGCGCAGCGATTGCCGCCTTGCTCTCTTTGCTGGTGTCGATCAGCTCTTCCCGCAGGGCGCCGATGATGCCGTTTTTGCCCGCATAGACCTTGCCGATTTCACTGCGATGGGCCCGCGCTGTCTCGATGACGCCACAGGCGCTCGCGTTGATGACGGCGGTTACGCCGCCTGACTGTGCATAGAAGGCATTTTTCCGTGCCATCGGTACTCCCGCTGCGGTTTGCAAAAGCCCGCATGATACACTGCCGCCACCGGATTCGGGGAACAGCATTGGCTCAACACGTCCACATTCTGGGCATTTGCGGCACTTTCATGGGTGGGCTCGCGCTACTGGCGCGAGAGCTGGGCCTGCGCGTGACAGGCTCCGACGCCAACGTATACCCACCCATGAGCACGCAGCTGGAAGCGGCCGGCATCGAGCTGATGCAGGGTTACCTGCCAGCGCACCTGGACCCGGCCCCGGACCTGGTGGTGGTGGGCAATGCCCTGTCCCGCGGCAATCCCGCCGTGGAGTACCTGCTGAACAGCGGCATTCCCTATACCTCCGGCCCGCAGTGGCTGGCCGACTGTGTGCTTAAGGATCGCTGGGTGCTCGCCGTGGCAGGTACCCACGGCAAGACCACCACCTCCAGCCTGACCGCCTGGTTGCTGGAGCAGGCGGGTATGGCCCCCGGCTTCCTGATTGGCGGCGTGCCCGGCAATTTCGGCGTCTCGGCCAGGCTGGGCGACAGCGATTTTTTCGTGGTTGAGGCGGACGAGTACGACACCGCGTTTTTCGACAAGCGCTCCAAGTTCGTGCACTACCGACCGCGGTCCCTGGCGCTCACCAACCTGGAATTTGATCACGCCGATATCTTTCCCGACCTGGCCGCCATCCAGCGACAGTTTCACCATCTGCTGCGCACGGTGCCCGGTGAGGGACTGGTGCTGCATCGCGCCGGTGACGCCGCGCTGGATGCGGTGCTGGCCGAGGGTTGCTGGACGCCCTGCCAGCGGTTCGGCTGCGAAGCCGCAGCAGACTGGCGCGCGCTACCGGAAAGCCCCGATGGCAGTGCTTTCAGCCTGGTGCACGCAGGCCAGTCCCAGTCAGTGCGCTGGTCCCTGCTGGGCCAGCACAACCTGGAGAACGCGCTGGCCGCCAGCGGCCTGGCACACCATGTGGGTTTGCCCCTGAACATTATCGCTGAGGGGCTGGCCAGCTTCCGCGGGGTCAAGCGCCGGCTGGAGCTGCTGGGCGAACCCGCGGGTGTTCGTGTGTACGACGATTTTGCCCATCACCCCACGGCGATTGCCTCGACCCTGGCCGGTGTGCGCGAGGCAGTGGGGGACGCCCGCATCCTGGTGTTGCTGGAGCCTCGCTCCAACACCATGCGGCTGGGCAGTCATCGCGAGGCATTGCCCGCGTCCACGCGTCTCGCGGACCAGGTTTTCTGGTACCAGCCCGCGGGGCTGGACTGGGATCTGGAGGGGGTGGTCGCGGCCAGCCCGGTGCCCGCCGCCTTGTACGACGATATTGATACCATTGTGGAAACGGTGGCCCGCGGCAGCCGGCCTGGTGACCACGTGGTTATCATGAGCAACGGCGGCTTTGGTGGCATCCACACCCGCCTGCTCGCGGAACTCCAGCGACGTGAGGAGTCTCACGCCTAACCCTTTATTGGAATGTCCCCCGGTATGTCTTCTTTTCTGATCGATCTCTATGACCGTACGGTGCTGGCGCGCCCGCTGCTGGTGCTGTTGTTCTGTGGCCTGCTGGTGGGGGCGTTTGCCAGCCAGCTCGGCAAGATCACCCTGGATGCCTCTGCCGACTCCCTGGTGCTGGAAGGGGACGAGGACCTGGAACTGTTCCGCGAGAACTCGAAGCGTTACGCGTCCGAGGAATTTCTGGTTATTACCTACCAACCGCCCGGGGATTTGCTGGGCGAGGATTCCCTGGCCACCCTTACGTCCCTGCGCGATGACCTGGCAGACATTGACGGTGTGTCCTCGGTGACCACCATTCTCGACGTACCGCTGCTGCAGAGCCCGCCGGTCTCGCTGTCCGAGGTGAGCGGCGGCCTGCCCACCCTGGAAACGGCGGATCCCGATATCGAGATGGTGCGCGAGGAGTTCCGCACCAGCCCGATCTACGCCAACTTGCTGGTAAGCGCGGATGGGCGTACGGCGGCGATTCAGGTCAGCCTTGCCGGCGACCCCCGCTACCAGTCATTGCTCTCCGAGAGGGAAGCGCTGCGAGCGAAGCGCGAGCAGCCCGGGTTCAGCGAGGCCGATGCCGAGGCACTGGAAGCCGCGGAAGCGGCCTTCAAGGATTACTCAGCGCTCGCCAGCGGGCGTTCCGCGGCGCTGGTGGCAGAGGTGCGTGCCACGGTTGATCGCTATCGCGACAGGGCAGCGCTGTTTGTGGGCGGTGTGCCCATGATCGCCGCCGATATGGTGAGCTTTGTGCGCAGTGACCTGGTCACCTTTGGCGGTGGCATCCTGCTGTTCATGCTGGTGGTGCTGGCGCTGATCTTCCGTCGCCCGCGCTGGGTGGTGCTGCCCATGGTGACCTGCGCTGCCTCGGCGGTTGTCATGCTGGGCTTGCTGGGGTGGCTGGACTGGCGCATGACGGTGATCTCCTCCAACTTCGTGGCGCTGTTGCTGATCGTCACCCTGGCGGTGGCGATACACCTGGTGGTGCGCTACCGGGAGCTGCACAGCGAGAACCCGGATGCGGAGCAGCGCTGGCTGGTACGGGAGACCGTGCGGCTGATGGTCATTCCCTGCTTCTATACCTCCTTGACCACGGCGGTGGCGTTTGTGTCGCTGGTGGTCAGCGGCCTGCGCCCGGTGATGGATTTCGGCTGGATGATGACCACCGGCATCGCGGTGTCACTGGTGCTTACCTTCCTGCTGATGCCCGCCATGATGGCGCTGCTGCGCAAGGATGCGCCGGTACCGCCTGAGGCGGTGGAGACGGGGCTCACGCGGCAGCTGGCAGCGTTCACCGAGCGCCGCGGCGGCGTGGTGCTGCTGGTCGCCCTGCTGTTGGCGGGCGGCAGCGCCTGGGGCATCAGCCGCCTGAAGGTCGAGAACCGGTTTATCGATTATTTCCACGAAAGCACCGAAATCTACCAGGGTATGGAACTGCTGGATGCGGAACTGGGCGGCACGATTCCGCTGGATGTGCTGGTTACCGCGGAACAGGACACCGACGCCGGGCCCGTATTCCAGACCCCCAGCAGCGCAACCGGCGCGGATACCAACAGCGACGCAGCGGACGACCCGTTTGCCGATGACGACGCCATGGCAGCAGCCGATGAGGGTTTTGATGACGACTTTGACGGCGGCTTCGATGAGGGCTTCGACGAGGGTTTCGATGAGGGTTTCGACGATGGGTTCGACGATGGGTTCGGCGACGGGTTCGGCGACGAGGAGGGCTTCGGTGGCGAAGCGGCGTCCTTCCAGCAGAGCTACTGGTTTACCCGCCGCGGCATGGAGCAGATAGAACGCCTGCACGACTATATCGACGCGCAGCCCGAGACCGGCAAGGTCTTGTCGCTGGCCACCACCTACGACGTGCTCAAGCTGCTGTTGGGTGAGGATATCGGCGACGTGGAACTGGCGCTGGTGCAGAAGAGCCTGCCAGAAGAGATCAAGCGCCTGCTGGTGGCGCCGTACTTTGACGGGGAGACCCAGCAAGCGCGGATTGCCCTGCGGGTGAAGGAGACCAGCCGCGAGCTGCGCCGGGACCAGTTCCTCAAGGATCTGCGGACGCACCTGGTGCAGGAGATGGGCATTGCGCCGGATAATCTGCAGTTCACCAATATGCTGGTGCTGTACAACAACGTGCTGCAAAGCCTGTTCACCTCGCAGATCCTCACCCTGGGCGCTGTGTTTGCCGCCATCATGCTGATGTTCCTGGTGCTGTTCCGGTCGTTCTGGCTGGCCCTGATTGCGCTGGCGCCGAACATACTGGCGGCGGGGCTGGTGCTGGGTATCATGGGCCTGGCGGGTATTCCGCTGGATATCATGACCATCACCATTGCCGCCATCGTGGTGGGCATAGGGGTGGACCACGCAATACACTATGTGCATCGCTTCAAGCGAGAACTTCCCAAAGACAGGAACTACATCGCGACCATGTATCGCTGCCACGAAAGCATCGGCAAGGCTCTGTATTACACCTCCATCACGGTTATTGCGGGTTTCTCCATCCTCGCCCTGTCGAACTTCACGCCCAGCATTTACTTCGGCCTGTTGACCGGCCTGGCCATGTTTGCCGCGGTGGTGGGATCACTGCTGTTGCTGCCGCAGCTCATCATCAGCTTCAAGCCGCTGGGCAGGGAGGGCTAGTGGAGATTCCGCTTTTCCCGCTCTCCAGCGTGCTGTTTCCCAAGGGTCGCATCCCGCTGCAGATTTTCGAGCAGCGCTATCTCGACCTGGTGCGCGGCTGCATGCGCGAGAATACCGGCTTCGGGTTGGCGTGGATTGCCCAGGGCGCCGAGGTTGCCCACCCCGGCGTGGGCCAGCCCAACCTCGGTGAATGGGGCTGTTACGCCCGCATTGTCGACTGGGACCAGCTACCCAACGGACTGCTGGGTATAACCATAGAAGGCGGCGAGCGTTTTCGCCTGACCGGCGCGCGGGCCGAACCCAACCAGCTCGTGATGGGCGACGTGGACATGGAGCCGCTCCGCGAGCCTGCCCCGATGCGCGATGAGTGGCAGTCGATGCTCGACGTCCTGAAGAGCCTGGAGCAGCACCCGCACGTGCAGCGCCTCGGCCTGAAGCCGGATCACGCCAACGCCTGGGAAGTGGGCGCCGTGCTGGCGCAGCTGCTGCCGGTGGACGAACGCATCAAGTACCACCTGCTGCGGATGGACGATATCGACGAGTTCATGGCGCAGATGGACCATATCCTCAATGAGCTGGGCGGCACGGAGACCGAAGACGCCTGACGTTGTGGCACAGGCCGGCCGTCCTGGCGAGGCTTGTCAGTTTTTCTCCACCGCCTCGTGGCCGAAAGGGCAGTGCCTGCAGCCGCTGCCGCAGCAGTAGCCCCTGGCCTTGTGCGCCAGGGCCGTGAACACCTGGTAACCCGTTTCCGGATCGGTGTAGGTATGCTGGCCCGCGTCGCAGGCGCGGCGGTGTGCTTCCTCGGCGCTGTTCATGGGCTGAAGGCTGTCTCGTTCAAGGTGTCGCCGGGTATACGCAGTAATCGGCAAGGCGGACGGATCCGGGCAGCGGCGTGTCTAGTCCTCGCCGTCCCCGCTCTCTCCCGTGTCTTCCTCGCCTTCGGCGTCTGTTCCGGATAACGGGTTCCAGCCGCCCAGTGCCTGCCAGGTATTAACGATGGTGCAGAACAGGGCTGCGGTTTTCGCCGCATCGTAGGCGGCGGCGTGGGCCTCGCTGCTGGAGAAGGGAATGTCCGCTGCGGCACAGGCCTTGGCCAGCACGGTTTGCCCGTAGGCGAGGCCTGACAGCGTCGCCGTGTCAAAGTAGGAAAAGGGGTGAAACGGGCTGCGCTTGATGCCGCAGCGCTCCACCGCCGCCTGCAGGAAGCCCGCGTCAAAGTGCGCGTTGTGACCCACCAGTATGGCGCGCACGCAGCCCTGGGCCTTCATTTCCTTGCGCACCGCGGCGAACAGGTCCGCCAGCGCATCCGCT
>JAZBPS010000286.1:0-13444 GCA_036353375.1 Halieaceae bacterium
AGTGTTGCAGGATGCTCGCAAATGCCGTGTTGGAGACCGCCGCATTTCCAGTAGCCAGAAAATTAGCGTCGGCCAGGGTGTCGGGCATTACCAGACAGTGTCTGGTCACTCCCACTCGATGGTCGCCGGCGGCTTGCTGGAGATGTCGTAAGTCACCCGACTGACACCCGAGATCTCGTTGATGATGCGGTTGGAGACTTTTTCCAGCAGCTCATAGGGCAGGTGCGCCCAGCGCGCGGTCATGAAGTCCACGGTTTCAACGGCACGCAGGGCAATCACGTACTCGTAGCGCCTGCCGTCCCCCACCACGCCCACCGACTTGACCGGCAGGAACACGGCGAAGGCCTGGCTGGTTTTGTGGTAGTAGTCTGAGGCGTGCAGCTCTTCAATAAATATGGCGTCGGCCTCACGCAGCAGGTCGGCGTACTCCTTTTTGACCTCCCCCAGTATCCGCACGCCCAGACCGGGGCCGGGGAACGGGTGGCGATACACCATGTCGTAGGGCAGGCCCAGTTCCAGGCCGACCTGCCGCACCTCGTCCTTGAACAGCTCCCGCAGGGGCTCTACCAATTCCAGGGCCATATCCTCGGGCAGCCCGCCGACATTGTGGTGGGATTTGATCACGTGGGCCTTGCCGGTCTTGGCGCCTGCAGATTCGATGACATCGGGATAGATAGTGCCCTGGGCCAACCATTTCACATCGCGAATCTTCGCCGCCTCGTCATCGAACACTTCAATAAAGGTATTGCCGATAAACTTGCGTTTCTGCTCCGGCTCTGAAACCCCTTCCAGGCGCTCGAGGAAGCGGGCCTCCGCATCCACACGAATGACCTTCACGCCCATATTCTTGGCGAACATGTCCATGACCTGGTCGCCCTCGTTCTTGCGCAGCAGGCCGTTGTCCACGAACACGCAGGTGAGTTGGTCGCCGATGGCCCGGTGCAGCAGCGCGGCCACCACCGAGGAGTCGACACCGCCAGACAGGCCCAGCAGCACCTTGTCCTGGCCGACCTGGGCCCTGACCCGGGAGATGGCATCCTCGACGATATTGGCCGGCGTCCACAGCACCTCGCAGCCGCACAGCTCCAGCACGAAGTGTTCGTAGATGCGCTTGCCCTGCAGGGTGTGGGTAACCTCGGGGTGGAACTGGATGCCGTAAAAGGGCTTTTCCCGGTGGGCCATACCGGCGATAGGGCAGCTCGCGGTCTCCGCCATCAGCTCAAACGCATCCGGTAGCCGCGTGACTTTGTCACCGTGGCTCATCCACACATCCAGCAGCGCGCAGCCATCGTGATCAACGTGGTCCTTGATATCGTGCAGCAGGCGGTTGTCCCCGGTCACGCGAATCTGGGCGTAGCCGAACTCACTGACGTTAGAACCCTGCACCTCCCCGCCGAATTGCACGGCCATGGCCTGCATGCCGTAGCAGATGCCCAGAACCGGCACGCCCAGCTCGAATACCAGGTCCGGGGCCCGGGGCGAGCCGGCATCGGTCACCGACTCGGGCCCGCCCGACAGGATGATACCCATGGGCGCGAACGCGCGTATGTCTTCGTCGCTGATATCCCAGGCGCGAATCTCGCTGTAGACACCCACTTCGCGAACCCGGCGCGCGATAAGCTGGGTGTACTGGGAACCGAAGTCCAGTATCAATATGCGTTGCTCGTGGATATCGGTCATGTCTGTGCTATGCCTGACAGGGGGTTGAAAACAGCAGCGCCGCTGTCGCGGCGCTGAATGGAATCCGTATTGTCCCCACCCACTGAGTGCTCAACGCACGGGGTAGTTGGGCGCTTCCTTGGTGATGGAAACGTCGTGCACATGGCTTTCGTTCATGCCCGCAGCGGTCACCTTGAGGAACTCGGGATGGGTGCGCATGGTTTCGATATCCACGCTGCCGGTGTACCCCATCGCGGAACGCACCCCGCCCATGAGCTGCTGCACGATATTGGACAGCGGACCTTTGTACGGCACCCGCCCCTCAATACCCTCCGGCACCAGCTTTTCAGTGCCCTGGCTGGCATCCTGGAAGTAGCGGTCGCTGGAGCCCTGGGTTTGCGCCATGGCGCCCAACGAGCCCATGCCGCGATAGGATTTGTAGGTGCGGCCCTGGTAAAGCTCGACCTCGCCGGGCGCTTCCTCGGTGCCGGCGAACATGCTGCCCATCATCACACAGTGAGCGCCGGCCACGATCGCCTTGGCGATGTCACCACTGAAGCGGATGCCGCCGTCGGCGATCAGCGGAACGTCGGTATCCTTGAGGGCGCTTGCCACGTTCGCCACTGCCGTGATCTGGGGAACCCCGGTACCCGTGACGACCCGGGTTGTGCAGATAGATCCGGGGCCGATGCCCACCTTGACCGCGTCTGCGCCGGCTTCCACCAGCGCAAGGGCTGCGGCTCCGGTACCGATATTGCCGCCTATCACCTGCATGTCCGGGTAAGCCGCCTTGATCCGGCGCACGCGATCCAGCACGTTGCGCGAGTGACCGTGGGCGGTGTCGACCACCAGCACGTCCACACCGGCGGCCACCAGTGCGTCCACCCGGTCGTCGGTGTCAGGGCTGGTACCCACTGACGCACCAACCAGCAGCTGTCCGTAGCTGTCCTTGGCGGCACTGGGGAAACTCTCCGCCTTGTCGAAGTCCTTGACGGTGATCATGCCGCGCAGGTCAAACTTGTCGTTGACCACAAGAATTTTTTCAATGCGGTGCTTGTGCAGCAGCGCCTGCACCTCTTCCGAGGTTGCGCCCTCTCCCACCGTCACAAGCTTGTCCCGCGGCGTCATGATCTCCGACACGGGAATGGCGAGGTTGGATTCAAACCGTGTATCGCGCCGGGTGACGATGCCAACGAGATCTTCACCGTCCAGTACCGGCACACCGGAAAAGCCGTTTTTGCGTGTGAGCTCCAGCAATTCGCCAAGGGTCGCTGTCTGCTGGATGGTCACCGGGTCCTTGACGACCCCCGCCTCGAATTTCTTGACCTTGCGTACCTCTGCCGCCTGCTGCTCCAGGGTCATACTTTTGTGGACAATGCCAATGCCGCCTTCCTGGGCAATGGCTATCGCCAGCTTGCCCTCGGTGACGGTGTCCATGGCCGCGGACACAAGGGGGATATTCAGGTGGATATTGCGAGTCAGGCGGGTGCGCAGGGATACGTCGGTTGCCACCACCTCGGAGTAGCCGGGCACCAGCAATACATCATCAAATGTCAGGGCTTCCTGGGCGATTCTGAGCATGCTGCTTCCGCGTTTGGAGTAAACGTGCAATTATAAATCCTCGTACTTGTTGCAGTAAACGATGGCGTCCCCCTACGCGGAAAATAATCTACCGGCGACCCCCGAAACCCTCAGCGTCAGCCAGCTCAATCGCCAGGCCAAGCGCCTGCTGGAAAGCCATTTCGACTTCGTCTGGATAGAGGGCGAAATATCCAATCTGGCGATGCCCTCCTCCGGGCACTGGTACTTCAGCCTGAAGGACGACAGCGCCCAGGTGCGCTGCGCCATGTTCCGCAATCGCAACCAGCGCCTGCGCTTGCGCCCGGAGCCGGGGCAGCTGGTTCGGGTGCGAGCGCGGGTGTCCCTGTACGAGGGACGCGGCGAGTTCCAGCTGATTGTGGAACACCTGGAGGATGCCGGGGCCGGCGCCCTGCAACGCGCCTTTGAGGCGCTGAAGCGAAAGCTGCAGGCCGAGGGGCTGTTCGACGCCGGGCGCAAACGGCCGCTGCCGGCGTTTCCCCAACACATCGTCATCGTCAGCTCCCGCAGCGGGGCCGCCCTGCGCGACCTGTTGACCGTGTTCAAGCGCCGCTTCCCCGCCCTGGGCCTGACCCTGGTACCTGCCAGCGTGCAGGGGCTGGAAGCGCCCGCCCAGCTGTGCGCCGCCCTGGAGCTGGCCTACACACAGGTGGGCGTGGACGCCATCGTGATCGCCCGGGGCGGTGGCTCGGCCGAGGATCTTGCCGCCTTCAATGACGAGGCGCTGGCGCGAAAAATAGCCGAGAGCCCGGTGCCCGTGGTGAGCGCTGTGGGGCACGAAACCGACTTCACCATCGCCGACCTGGTGGCCGACCAGCGCGCCGCCACCCCCTCGGTGGCGGCAGAGATGCTGAGCCCGGACCAGCGCGAACTGGCGGCCCAGCTTCTCGCGGTGGAGCAGAATCTCGCCCGGCAGTACCGGCGGCACCTGAAATATCTTGCCAGTACGGTCAGCGCAATCAGCGCGCGCATCCGCCATCCGGGCGACAGACTGCGGGAACAGAGTCAGCGACTTGACGATCTCGACCTGCGCCTGCGACGCGCGCTCAGTGCCGACCTCAGGGAAAAGCAGCAGCGGCTGCACCTGGTCACAGGGCGTTTGCGAGCAACCAGCCCGCGAGATCGACTGCGCTCTGCCCTGACGCGCCTCAACCACCTGCAGGACCGGGCCGGGCGAGCGGTTACGGCGCGCATCGGCCACTGCAGACACACGCTTGCGTTACAGCGGACGCGGCTTGAATCGATCGCACCCCAGCGCACGCTGGAGCGCGGCTACGCGATTGTCAGGGACAGCCAGGGTCGCCTGGTGCGACGCAGCGCCGACCTCCAGCCGGGTGATCGTATTCGCACCCAACTGGCCGCTGGCTATGTGGACAGCACCGTGGACCGGACCGGCGAGGACGCCGGCTCTCAATCAAACAAGTAGACGCTGGCCGGCACCCCGGGCAGGAATCAATACTTGGCAGGCAGCCTGGTATTGATGATGATGTGACGCCCCTCAAAGCGGATGTAGTCGCCTATCGTCAGGTCTTTGAGTATGCGGGCGACCATTTCCCGGGACGCCCCGACGCGGTCGGCAATATCCTGTTGGGTAAGCTTCTCGGGGATAAACATACTGCCGTCACCGCGGGCCTCGGCAAGGTCCATGAGCACGTTGGCGACACGACCATAGACATCCTGCAACGCCAGGCTTTTAACGTCGGCGGTGAGCTTGCGCACCCGTGCGGCAAGGTTGCCGATCAGCTTGCGCGCGATGTTCGGGTGGTCGTCCAGCACGCGATTGAAGTCATCCTTGTAGATGATGCAGAAACTGGATTTCTCTACCGTGCGCACGGAGGCTGAGCGAGAGGAATCATCCAGCAGGGCAAGCTCGCCGAAGTAGTCGCCCTCGCCCTGGGTATTCATGATGAATTCCTTACCGTTCTTGTCACTGCAGTAGACCTTCACGCGCCCACTCTCAATCACAAACAGAGAATCGGCAGGGTCGTTTTCATGAATGACCACGGTATTCTTGGGGAAGGCGCGGCTGCTGCTGCTGGCCGCCAGTGCTTCCAACTCGTCTGTAGACAACCCCTGAAACAACTCTACCTGTTGCAGTATCACCCCGTACTTCCTTATTCGAGCCAGAGCGCCGGCGGCTGCTGTATTGCCGGCGGTTGCTGTGTTCTTTTTGTCATGCTGTTCCCACCGCGGCTGTTTACGCTGCTGCGTAAAGCCTCGCACACAGCGGTAACAGGTATCGCGCGCTGCCTGCACAGCCGTTGCGGGTGGGCGTCGCTCCCAGCGTCGCTAGTGTAACCCAAAGCCCCGTAATGGCGCACTATTCCTGTCCCGGGGGCATCGCTATAATCCCGGTGTTTGCGAGGAGTATGTCGGTTTGCCTGACCAGAGCGGGGCGCAGCCCCTTACCAACCACGTCACACGCGCCCTCGCCGAACTGCGCGGCGAGTCCGCATCTTTCGCCGGCGAACTCACCAGCGGTGAGCGCGAGGATATGGACCGCCTGTTCTCGGCCGGTGCTGCACTGGACGCCCTGCTCGCCGATCGCAAGCTGGACGAACAAACCCGCCACCACGATATGCTCAATGTCCTGGGCGCAATGCGCGGCTACGCCGAAATGCTGTTGGACGATCTGGGGCCTCGGCTGCCGGCCATGGAAGGCGTGCTGCAGCGGGTGCTCAAATCAATAGCGGCAGCGACCGACGGCGTCCAGCCCACCGATGCGCGTTCCCGGGAGCTGGCGTCCGTCCCGAGTGACCTGACGGGCACTATCCTCGCGGTTGACGACAACGCGGACAACCGCGAGCTGCTCACGCGCTATCTGCAGCGCTCCGGGCACCAGGTTATCGTTGCCGCCAGTGGCACCGAGGCCCTGTCGCGGCTGGCGGACCGGCATGTGGACGTGGTGCTGCTGGACCTGATCATGCCGGGCATGGACGGCGGCCAGGTACTGCGCCGGCTGAAAGAATCCAGCGAACTGCGGTCCATCCCCGTGATCGTGATTTCTGGCCGCCAGGACATGGAGGGCATTATCGACTGCATCGAGGCTGGCGCAGACGACTACCTGTTCAAGCCCTTCAATCCTGTGCTGCTACAGGCCCGCATCAAGGCCGGCCTGGAACGCAAGCGCTGGCACGACAAGGAAGAAAAATACCGGCGGCAACTGGAGCGCAACGAAAAGTTCATACGCGCCACCTTCGGCCGCTACGTCTCGGATGAAATTGTCGAGAACCTGCTGGAAGAGCCCGAGGGGCTGAAGCTGGGCGGTGACCTTCGCCAGGTGACCATGCTGATGTCGGACATCCGGCAGTTCTCCACCTTGTGTGAAGGCCTACCGCCAGAGCAGGTCATGCGTATGCTGAACAACTACCTGGGCGTCATGACGGATATCATTCTCAAGCACCAGGGAACGATTGACGAGTTCATCGGCGATGCCATCCTGGCTATCTTCGGCGCACCGGTACAACGGGATGACGACGCCGATCGCGCCGTGCAGTGTGCACTGGACATGCAACACGCCATGCTCCAGATAAACCGCGATAACCGACGTGCCGGTCTGCCGGAAATCACTATGGGCATCGGGGTCAATACCGGGGATGTCATCACCGGCAATATAGGCTCAGAGAAGCGCTCCAAATATGGCGTCGTGGGTCACCACGTGAACCTCACCGCCCGTATCGAGTCCCAGACCGCCGGTGGCGACATACTGATATCGGACAGCACGCTGCAGGCCCTGGCATTGCCCGTGACAATGGGTGAATCGCAGCAGGTACAGGTCAAGGGAATCAATGAGCCCGTCACCATGCACCGGGTTCTGGATACGAGGTTGTCCCAAAGCCATGTCTCTTGATGTGCTGCTGGTCGAAGACAACGAGCTCAACCGCGACATGCTCAGCCGGCGCCTCGCCCGCGCCGGCTACAGCGTTCGGGTAGCCCCTGATGGCCAGCAGGCACTGGAGGCCATGCGGGATAAAACACCTGATGTTGTGCTGCTGGACATGAACCTGCCGGTAAAAGATGGCTGGACCACCTGCCGGGAGGCACGAGAGGACCCGGCACTTGCAGCCACCCGCATCATCGCGCTGACGGCACATGCGATGGGCGAGGACAAGCAGCGGGCCATGGACGCGGGGTGTGATGATTACGCGACCAAGCCGGTGGACTTCCCCGAACTACTGAACAAGATACAGCGGCTGGTGGACCAGAAATCATGAGCCTCAGCCGTCGTCTAACGCTGTCGCTGTTGGCGATACTGTTGATCTTCTCCCTGAACGTCGGAACACATTTCTGGGGCAGCTTCGCCCGAACTGAAAGCATGAACGCCTACAGGGAGTCGGTATCGGCGCAGCAGCTTGCCACCAGCGTGGGCGTTTCGCTGGGCGAGCAGCGCACACAGGTACGCGTACTCGCAGCGCTGCGGGAAACCACACCCGAACGTCTCAGCGAGGAAGAGCGCGACGGTGCCATCGAGGCGCTGTCCGGCATCACCGAAGCGGTCGAGCAGCTGGGCGCAACAACCCATGAGGTAACCCGGCCGCAGTACGAGGAGCTATGGAACGCGGCCCAGCAACTGCTGGTCGCCTGGGAGGATTTCTACCGGCACTACAACGAGCCCTCCTGGCAGAGCCCCTACGGCGCCGCCGACGCGCCGGAGGTATACGACGAGGTACGCAAGCGCCTCGGCACACTGGAGGAACGCCAGAGCTTCATCTCGGACCAGCAGGCCACCATCATTGACCAGACCATTGCCCTCACCGACCGCATTACCGCCATCAGCTTTCTCGCGTCGGTTTTCCTGTCCAGTATTCTCGGCGCGTTCCTGATTCGCTACACCAACCGCTCCTTCAGCCGCCTGAAAACGGGCACGCTGCGCATAGGCTCCGGCGACCTCGACTACCGCATCGACGGCATTGACGAGGCCGGTGAAATCGGCGAGCTCGCCAGGGCCTTCAACAACATGACGGGGAAGCTCAGCACTGCCGTTGAAGAAGTACGACAGGCCAAGGAGCACGCAGACCGCGCCAATGAGGCCAAAAGCAGCTTTCTGGCCAACGTCAGCCACGAACTACGCACGCCGCTGAATGCCATCATCGGCTACAGCGAGATGCTGCACGACGAGCTCAGCGACCCTTCAATTGATCGCGACCAGTTTCGCAATGACCTCGACAAGATCATCACTTCAGGCAAGCAGTTGCTGGCCCTGATCAACGACATCCTCGACCTGTCGAAGATCGAGACGGGGAAAATCGAGCTCTATACGGAGCGCTTCAGCGCCGCAGAGTTGCTGGAGCAGGCGTGCCAGACCATAGAGCCGATGCTGGCGCGCAACCAAAACCGGTTGGAAATCGATGTCTCGGAGCGACTACCGATGTTCTTTAACGACGCCACCAAGTTTCGCCAGGTGTTCGTCAACCTGTTAAGCAACGCATGCAAGTTCACCGAGGATGGCGTAATCACCGTGAGAGCGGCGCCCCTGGAAGGGCCAGACGAGCTGGTCCTGTTCAGTGTGGATGACACCGGCATAGGCATGACGAAAGCACAGCAGGCCAAGGTGTTTGACGCGTTCGTGCAGGCCGATACATCCACCAGTCGCAACTATGGCGGCACCGGCCTGGGGCTGGCCATCTGCAAGGATTACTGCGAGCTGATGGGCGGCACGATCACCGTGGAGAGCGAGCCCGGGGTGGGCACCAGTTTTAGCGTGATCCTGCCTGTGCAGGCTCACGACCTAAGGTCAGATCACGAAGCCGCGTGATGGCTTCCTCGCGCTTTTCCAACTCAGAACGAAGACTGGCGTTGCCTTGTTTCAACTGTTCTACCTGGTCGTACATATGCAGGAAGGACTCCAGTGCATATTGCATGATTCTCACCGGATCGTGCAGGGCCGCGCCCTGCTCAACCTGCTCTCGCAACCCCAGATAGGCATTGCGCGCGGCGCTGCGGTCGTAGATGGGGCTGTCGGGCAAGGTGCTCAGGTAGGCGATAGCAATGCCCGCCTCCAGTGTGGCCCGCTCCGTGTTCTCAATGCGCTGGTAGCGCTGGAAATACTGCAGCGATTCCAGATACGAGCCCTCGTTCAACGCGTTGACGCCCTTTTCGAGAAAGGTGAAGGTCTCCTGGTCCGCGCTGCAAGCGCAATCCGCGGGCAGATTGAGGTTGAGCTCGGGAAGCGCGTCATCGGCGGATGCAGCCTCGCGCGGTGCCTGGCTGCTGCAGGCCGGAAGCAGCAGGCACAGCAACATGGCCGCCGCCAGCGACTGCAGGCCGTGGGTGAGCCGTCCGTCGAATAATCCCATCGCGGGATAATAGCCCGCCCTCACGCGACCTGTCACTCCGGCCGCATGTGAGGAAACAGCAAGACGTCCCGGATGGATGCGCTGTCGGTGAGGAACATCACCAGACGATCAATGCCGATGCCCTCACCCACCGTGGGTGGCAAGCCGTATTCCAGCGCGGTGATGTAGTCGGCGTCGTAGTGCATCGCTTCCAGGTCACCGGCGTCTTTCTCCTGCACCTGGGCACGGAACCGCTCGGCCTGGTCTTCCGGATCATTCAGCTCGGAGAACCCGTTCGCCAGTTCGCGGCCGGCCACGAAAAGCTCGAAACGGTCCGTCACAAAGGGGTTGGCATCATTGCGCCGGGACAGGGGTGAAACCTCTGTCGGGTACTCGGTGATGAAGGGGGGCTGGTCCAGGCGCTCTTCCACGGTCTCTTCAAATATTTCAAGCTGCAGCTTGCCAAGCCCCAGCCCGGCTTCACGGCGATACCCAGTCCCTCCGCTATCTTTCTCGCCCCCACTTCGTTCGCCAACTCACCCGCATCCATGTTCGGGTTGTAGTGCAGAATCGCATCGAACACCGTCATTCTGGTGAAAGGCGCTGCCAGGTCGTAATCCACGCCCTGGTAGTGAACCGTGGTGCTGCCCAGCACCTCCTGGGCAACCTCGCGCAGCATGGCCTCGGTGAGGTCCATCGCGTCCCGGTAATCGGCGTAGGCCCAGTAGTACTCGAGCATGGTGAATTCCGGGTTATGCCGCGTGGATAACCCCTCGTTGCGGAAGTTGCGGTTGATCTCGAACACCTTCTCAAAGCCGCCCACCGTCAAGCGCTTCAGGTAAAGCTCTGGCGCGATACGCAGGTACATATCGAGGTCCAGCGCATTGTGGTGGGTGACAAAGGGTCGCGCGGTCGCACCGCCGGGAATGGTTTGCATCATGGGTGTTTCCACCTCCATGAAGCCGCGCCCGGCCATAAAGCGACGAATGCTGTCCACGATTCTGGAGCGCTGCCGGAACACCTCCCGGGACTCCGGATTAGCAATCAGGTCCACGTAACGTCGCCGGTAACGCATTTCCTGGTCGGCGAGGCCGTGGTACTTGTCAGGCAGGGGCCGCAGGGCCTTGGTAAGCAGGCGTGCTTCCTGCATGTTGATATAGAGATCCCCCTTGCCGGAGCGGTGCAGCGGGCCCCGCGCGGCGACGATATCGCCGAGGTCCCAGGACTTGATGGCGTCCAAGGCCTCCTGGGCCAGTGCCTGGCGGTTCACGTAAAGCTGTATCTCCCCGCTGTCATCCTGAATCAGCAGAAACGCACCGCGGTTGCGAATCAGGCGACCGCAGACGGCAAACTCGTGGTTTTCCGCTTCAAGGCTCTCTTTCCCTGCATCCGCAAAACGCTGCTGCAACTCACCTGCCATGGCGCTGCGACGAAAGTCATTGGGAAACGCCACGCCCTGCTCCCGCAGGGCAGCCAGCTTGGCGCGACGTTCAGCAATCAGCTTGTTTTCATCCGGCTGATCCTGCGACGTGGTGTCATTCATGCTGTTTTCCTGTTGAGCCTGTTACAGGCCCTTTTTAAGTGACGCCTCAATAAACGCATCTATCGCACCGTCCAGAACGGCCTGGGTGTTCGAGGTTTCCACGTTGGTACGCAGGTCCTTGACGCGCTGGTCATCCAGCACATAGGAGCGAATCTGGCTGCCCCAGCCGATATCGGACTTGTTGTCCTCCACCGCTTGCGCGGCCTCGCGGCGCTTCAACATCTCCTGCTCGTAAAGCCGCGCCCGCAACATCTTCCAGGCCTTGTCCCGGTTCTGGTGCTGGGACCGCTCGCTCTGGCACTGCACCACAATGCCCGAGGGCTCATGAGTCAGGCGCACGGCAGAATCCGTCTTGTTCACGTGCTGTCCGCCCGCACCGGACGCCCTGTAGGTGTCTGTGCGCACATCAGAGGGATCGATTTCTATCTCTACGCTGTCGTCAATTTCAGGTGACACGAACACCGAGCAAAACGAGGTATGACGGCGATTGCCGGAGTCAAACGGCGATTTGCGCACCAGGCGATGCACGCCGGTTTCAGTGCGCAACCAGCCGAATGCATACTCTCCTTCAAAGCGAACCGTGGCACTTTTGATGCCCGCCACATCGCCGGAGGAGACTTCCTCCAGTGTTGTATCAAAGCCGTGCGCCTCACCCCAGCGCAGGTACATGCGCAGCACCATCTCGGCCCAATCCTGCGCTTCGGTTCCTCCCGAGCCGGCCTGGATATCGAGAAAGGCGTTGTTGCCATCCATTTCGCCCGCAAACATGCGGCGAAATTCCAGTTGCTCGAGCTGTTGCAACAGGCCGCGTATATCAGCCTCGACCTCATCAGCAGTGGACTGGTCGTCCTCCTCTGCCGCCATCTGCAGAATGTCAGCCGCGTCGCGGGCACCGTCCTGCAGAGATTCGATGGTACTGACCACACTCTCGAGGGCCGCGCGCTCCCGCCCCAGGGACTGGGCTCTCTCCGGATCGTCCCAGACGCTGGGCTCGGCCAGCTCCAGCTCTACCTCGGCAAGGCGGTCCTTGCGTTCGGCATAGTCAAAGATACCCCCTGAGCACGTCGGTGCGCGCCTCTATGTCCTTCAGGGTTTGAAGCAAGGGGTTGATCTCTAGCATGGGTTATCTCGCCGGGTCAGAGTTGAGGTGCCGTCGCAATGTCGCGAGCAGCCTTGTTTATCAGAACGCCGTGGGCGCTGGCCGCGGCGGGCGCGAATTGTAGCCCAGCCATCAAACCGCGTTCAATATAAAGCCGATCGCGAGCACCTGTGGCAGGCTGACCAGGGGCAGGAAAAGCGCGATTTTCCAGGAAGCGGTGGTATCGCGGATTGACATGATCTCGGTGTAGTCCGTGGACACGCCGGCCATCAGAAACGTGAACGCGTTGCCCGGCGCCGCCGCGCGATTCATCAGATCTGCGGCCACAGGCACGGTGCCCTCTGAGCACACCTCGATGACCGTCGCCGCCAGCAGCGTCAGCCAAAGCCCTGACATCGATGCACCAAACCACTGGGCGAACTGGTCCGGCGGCACAACCGCGCGAATAGCGGCGGCCAGCAGTATGCCGAACAAGCCCCAGCGAATCACGACGCGCGCGCCGCGCAAGCCATCTTTCAGCAGGGCGGCGGTGCCCGCGAGTGAGAACCGCCAGCTGCCGCGAAACGCCGACCACAGCGCCGCAAAGGAAGCGTCGGGGTCAAGGGTGTCCCTGTGGGGATTGTCGGGGAGCGTGCCACGTGACACCAGCGCGTCAAACACCAGCCCCGTTACCAGACCGATGACCAGCGAGAGCGCGATGAACGCCAGCGTCCAGCCCAGGCCGATAAGACCGATAAGTATCAAGGTCAGGGACAGCGAGTTCCAGGGGCTGGCCAGCAGGAATGCCATCACCTGCCCCAGTGTCGCGCCGCGCTCGTAAAGCTTCATGCCGACGGCGAGAATGCCGTGGCTGCAAAGATCCAGCAGCACCCCCGCCAGGGTCGCTCTCAGCAGAGATGTAAAGCCTGCTCTGTGTCCCAACACCGCCATCACGAGGTCTCTGGGCACTCTGGATAACAGGCCGACGAACAGGACACCCAGCGCCAGCCCCCACCACATCTTATTGGCAATCTCAAAAACACCGTGGGAAAACGTGGCAAGCGCCCCCGCCTGCTGCCCGTGGGGAAGTAACAGCGAAGCTGCGTAGGACACCAGTACAATCAGGCTGACGCCAACGAGAAACCAGTCGCGGCTGCGACGATCAGACGCGTCCGTTGTACCTGACTCGCCAGATACCTCGGGTTCGTGGCAGCAATCACTCACGCCAGACGCTCGCTGTTGCAGTGTGTCCGTGGCGGGCACACCCGGTGCCGACGTGACCCTGTTGCA
>JAZBPS010000287.1:0-3076 GCA_036353375.1 Halieaceae bacterium
CGAGGTGGTGCTGGAGGCGGCCTGGTCGCTGGTGGACGACCGCACCGGGGACATCCTGGACACCCGCCGGGTCGAGTACCGCGAGCCTGCCGCCGGTCCCGGCTATTCTGCCTACGTTGCCGGGTTGCAGCGTGCCCTGGAAAGGCTGGGAGAGGAGCTGGCGGGGGAATTACGGCAGTTATCCGCGCGGCCTTGAAGAAGGGAGGTGGACAAGCTCGCGCGAAAGCTCTGCCCATCGAGGCGGCTTCGTTTTTCTTCGCGCCTCGTCAGACCGCCGTCGGCCCCCAACCGCTGCTTGAGGATTTCCTGATCGATGGCATCGGGATGCTTTACAGGAAATTCGGCCTGAACGGCTCGAAGCGACCCAGGCTGTGTTTCAGCCATCGCTTATGAAGGGCGGCGTGCCTCTCCTCCAGACTGCCTCCGGCACTGGCCGTTCTCAACACAGAGCGGACCGATATTCAGGGGTTGCCACGACACTCCGATTTCTCATAGGCGGTCGTTCAAGCGTCCTGACTAACCCGGCCGCGGGGTACTATTCGGCGCGAACACCCAGTGAAGAGGGGAAGGGGTGCCCCGCCGCTTCGGCACCAGGGCTGCCAGCCGAGAAATGAAACCCAGTAGTCCGAAGATAACGTGTGGCAAGCCGTCTCGGTAAGGCGTCTTCAGCTGGTACCGGACGTCGCCGTTTGGCGTGAGCGACAGTCGTTGCTCCGAAATGGTCGGCCGGCTTATGTAGCGACACAGTCGTTCGAGCTTCTGGCGTTGGTCCGCTCGCGCCGCCACGCCGGCATGCAGTGAGAACCCCGCCACCTTGCCGACCGCGGCATCGCACGCCTCCTCACACGCCGGCAGCGTCTGGAACGTGAATACCTAGCGACCCTGCTGCGGCCCGACGGCGATCCGGTAAGTGGGGCACTCCTGCGCATCCTGCGCTCGCGACATTCGTGCTTCCATGCACATCATCGACGAACCCAGGAGCTGTTCCATCGGGCCGGCTTCGCGGTCATCGCCAGCCAGGTAGCCGTTCTCCGCATCGCGTTCCAGCAGTTCCTGGGGTTCCAGGTAGCGGCCGATGCGCAGCGCCAGGGTCTGGGTAAGCCCGACCAACTCGGCGCTGGTCGGTGCCTTCACCCAGCGGAAGTGCAGCGAGCCGTCAGGACGCTCGACGTACACCCCGTCGAGGAACAGCATGTGGGAGTGGACATTGAAGTTGAGCGCACTGCCGAAGCGCTGGATCAACGTGACCGCGCCGGCCTGGGCGGTCTTACGGGTAAAGCCGGCCTTCTTTATCAGGTGTGTGGCGATGCAACGGTAGACGATGCCCAGCACTCGGCCCATGAACGCGGGGCAGCTCGCGAACAGGAAGCGCATCGGGTACGGGAAGCTCAGCACCCATGGGCGCACCGGCTGCTCGGGAAACACCTCGTCGACCAGCAGCGCGGCACTCTCGGCCATGCGCCGGGCGCCGGTGGGTGGGAATAACCCGGCCACCGAGGGGCTCGAGCTTTGCCTGGAGTGCTGTCATGTCGCCGTGGAAATCGATCAGGTATTTCATGCTCGTCTCCCATTCATGTCGTGGGAGCAGATTAGTCATCCCGTCCAGAAAAAGTTATGACCTGGAATACACCTTTCAGGGCTTACGGTGTCCTGGGAAGTTGGCATGTAGACTATGGTTCCATGCCGGAACCCAGACCGGACAAGGGCTCCAGAAACACCGTCTTCAAGGAATCGCCCCATGTCCAAGCGCCTGCTTGCCCTCCCGACTTTCCGCGTGCCACCCTGCCTGTTACGGGCAATGTTCGTTGCTTTCCTGGGCATCCTTACGGGGCCGGCCATGGCCGCCACGGAGAAGGGGGCAGGGGAGCGGGCACCCATCATGTTCAAGCCGGTCCAGTTCAACAAGGAGCTGGATGACGGCCGCGTCTATTTGCTGGTCCATGACCACACTCCCGCCGAGGACCGCTTCCTGCCGCCGCCGCGCAACCTAAAGCCGGCGCCCTACATGATGGTGGACCTGCGCCCCAACCTCATCACTTACAATATCAAGCATTACCGCGACCATCAGGGGCGCTATCCGCAAAGCTGGAAAGGCAAGCCCGCCCCAGACAGCAAGGAGATGATGCTGCGGGAGTCTAACCGTCTCCACCAGGATCATGTCATCCGCCTGAGCTACGGCGGCGAGACGCGCTATGTATGGGGCAGCTACCACAGCGATACCCACGTGGTGCGCACGGGGGATACCCGTTTCTACGGCCTGGGACCCGGCAAGCACGCCGTCCACGCCACCGTGTGGCTGGAGAACGGCTATCGCTTCGACCAGAACTTCACGCTTGCGGTGGGCGAGATGGATGCCCGTCGCGTGAAAAGCCTCGAGGAGGCCGAAAGCCGCGACCTGCCCCGCAGCCGGGAACGGGCCGGGAAGGCCAACGCCCGCTTCCATGAATGGACTCAGCACCTGGACGCATTGCTCAAGTTCGTACCCGAGGCCATGAAACACCAGGGCAGGACCCCCGAGCAGATGGGGCCCTATTTCGATGAGATCTACGCCATGGTGGCGGGCATTCCCACTTTCGAGGCCGACAGAAACTGGCGCTCCCAGAACGACAGGGAGACCTGGGAGTCCTATCGTGCCCGGCAGTACCAGCGCTACCTGGCTGAGTACGCGGAACTGATCGCCACCTACGGCGGGCCGGACCGCCTGTGGCTGGCACTGGACTATGCCAACCAGATGGAGGCGGTCAGCCACTGGCCCATGCGGCTGCTGTATCAGGTGGCCAACAGCTATTACGGCTACACAGGCGACCACCTGGTAACCCGCCGACTGCTGCAGCGCGCCTACGACAACACCCTGCGCGTCTCCCGGGACAACCTGGCCAAGGGCCACGTCTTGGGCGTCGCTTTCGTGGACCACCGCAAGGACTGGCCCCAGGCTCTGATACCCAGGGAGGACATTGGCCCCCTGGTGAACCTGGTGCCGCCGCCGGCGCCCGAGGAAGCGCAGCCCCAGGCGCCCACGGCCATGGCCGACGACGCACTGGACCGGATTCGCCGCATGGACGAAATCCTCTCCGGC
>JAZBPS010000288.1:0-2383 GCA_036353375.1 Halieaceae bacterium
GCTTGCATCGGCCAGGGTCGCCACAATCCGCTCCCCCAGAGCGCAGTCGAAATGGTCGGCATTGACCCACCAGGCCAGCGGCTGATCCCCGGCCGTTCCGGGACTGTCCGGCGCAACCAGCGTGAACGCGTTCGGCAGGGAAAAATCCACCACCCGGACACGCTCGCGATTATCCGGCGCATGCGCCTCGCCGACCACGTGACCCAGTAGTGCCAGGTGCTGCTCCCACAAGCCTGCCGCTTGCATCGCGTAGTAGTAACTCACGTGGAACGGCGGAATCACCAGCAGCAATTGGAGATCCTGTTCCCGGGCAAACGCCAGCATTTCTGCGAAGGCCGCTTGCTGCTGCGCGGTGCCCGCAAGCCACTGCGTGCGCTGCTCCATAAACTGGTTGCGGCGCAAGCGGGAGGAACGCAGCAGCCGCGACCAGTTTGCCGGGTTGTCCTCACAGCGCAGCGCAAAGCCGTCAGCGCGATGCGTGGGGATGTAACCGCTGCGCAGGAACAACAGGCTGCGCAGCGTGGCGTCCAGTGAAAACGTGGTGGTCGCAAAATTGCGCAGGTGGAAAAGCTGCTGGTAAATGCCTTCTCCCCGGGCCATGGCCACCGCGGTCTCGCTGCCCGCCGGCCTTGTGCGCCAGTTCAGCAAATCAACGGTGACCACAAACCGTCTGGTGCCGGCCACAAAATGTGCGTGCTGCATCGTGGCCAGCATCTCCGCTATCGAGGCGCCCACGAGGGAAAAGTTAAATGGCGCCTGCGCCAGCCCATGCCGCTGGAACTGTTCGGCGGTAAAGGCAGCGCCGGCGTGGGAGTTCCCCAGCAGCACCAGATCGGGGCTGCGATTGCGCAGCCAGTGCGCCTTGGCAAGCCGTGCGTAACTCGCATCCCGCGTGACCCACAGACTGAGGGGGGTGCTGGCAGGCCGCCACACGCCGAAGGGGTCTACCGTCACGTTTAACAGCGTGACGGCAACCGCGCCGAACAGCGTTGTGAACAGGGCGGGTACCAGGAAGCGACGCATGGCCTAGAACTGGAAGTACAGAAACGGCGTGACCCTGGCGAAGGAGAGCACGCTCAAAAGAAACAGGATTCCCAGCCAGATGCCCCAGCCAGGTGTCGGCTTCCAGCACAGCGACAGCGGCGCTGCTGCAGCCTGGGGTGTCGCTGTGATCGAGGGCTGGTAGGCCGCCGTGAGTTGCAGGGAGTTGGGCAACAGCAGGCACACAGCCACCCCCGAGCCCAGGAGCAATAGATCCGTTGCGCATACCAGCTGCCAGAGGCGGGCCAGGCCCAGGGGCGCGGGCAGCAAACTGTTCAGCAGCAGGTGCGCCTCCCCCGCGCGTCCCTTGTAGAAGGGCGCCAACGGCTCTGTGGCGGGCACCAGCAGCGCCTGCGCCATATGCAAAGCGCCCGTCAGCGTCTCAGCGCGGAATGGAATCCACGCAAGGCAGACCAGCAGCAATGTGAGCCCGCCGCCGGCAAATACATACACGCGATGCTGCTGCCAACCCTGCACACCCCACTGCCGCAGCAGACTGTGCCAGCCATGGTTCACGCCGAGCATCAGCCCGTGCACCCCGCCCCATAGCACAAAGTTCACCGAGGCCCCGTGCCACAGGCCGCCTAACAACATGGTCATCATCAGGTTGAGGTAACGTCGCGGCCTGCCGCGCCGGTTGCCACCCAGGGGGATGTACAGGTAGTCGCGAAGAAACCGCGATAGCGTGATATGCCACAGTCGCCAGAACTCAATAATGTTGCGGGCGCGATAGGGCGAAAAAAAGTTGGCGGGCAGGCGGATACCGAACAAGCGAGCGATGCCCAGCGCCATGTCACTGTATCCCGAGAAGTCGAAATAAATCTGCAGACTGAACGCCACCACACCCATGGCCGCCAGCGCCCAGGGCAGGGTATTCCCCGCGTCGGCAGTGGCAAAGGCGAGATCGGCGATCGGTGCGAGGTTATCCGCCAGCAACACTTTCTTGGCCAGCCCCATGACGAACAGGGACAAGCCCAGCTGATAATCCAGCAACCGATCACGCTGGTCGGCTGCCTGCCGAAACTGCGGCATCATCTCGGCGTGATGCACGATAGGCCCGGCAATCAACTGCGGGAAGAAGGTCACAAACAGCAGGTACTCGGTAATTCCCACCGGGGCCACCTTGCCCTGTCGTGCATCTGCCAGGAAGGCGATCTGCTGGAAGGTAAAGAACGAGATCGCCAGCGGCAGCACAATATCAGGCGACGGCAGCGACAGGTCCAGGGCAAGATTCACCGTGTCCAGCAACAGGCCGGTGTACTTGAAATACCCCAACAGTCCCAGGTTTACCGCCACACCCAGCAGCAGCCAGTGGCGTGCGCCGCGACCGACACTGGCAACA
>JAZBPS010000289.1:0-36337 GCA_036353375.1 Halieaceae bacterium
ATATCGAGCTGGCCCGCTGGGCTGATCTGGTGGTTGTCGCACCCGCCACTGCGGATTTCCTCAGCCGCCTGGCCCAGGGACGGGCAGATGACCTGCTTACCACCCTGTGCCTCGCCACACCGGCGCCACGTCTGCTGGCGCCGGCCATGAACCAGCAGATGTGGCGGGATGCAGCAACCAACGCCAACATCGATACACTGCGCGCCCGCGGCATCCATTTTGCGGGACCTGCCGAGGGCTCGCAGGCTTGCGGCGATATCGGTCCGGGGCGCATGCAGGAGCCAGCCGCTATCGTGGCCGCCGCACAGTCGCTGTTTGAATCGGGCTTACTGGACGGACTGCGGGTCGTGGTTACCGCCGGGCCGACGCGGGAACCCCTGGATCCCGTGCGTTACCTGAGCAACCACAGCTCTGGCAAGATGGGATTCGCCATTGCCCGGGCTGCGGCTGAAGCGGGCGCTCGCACAACCCTGATCGCGGGCCCGGTGACACTGGAGACACCCGAACAGGTACACCGTGTGGATGTGGTTACAGCGCTGGAGATGCAAGCTGCTGTCAGCGACGCGGTGCGCGACTGCGACGTGTTTATCAGTTGCGCCGCGGTGGCTGACTATCGTCCGGACAGGCTGGAACAACAGAAAATCAAAAAACAGGGTGACGAGGTCACCCTGACGCTGGTGAAGAATCCTGACATTGTGGCGGGCGTGGCGAGGCTGGAGAACGGACCCTTTACCGTGGGTTTTGCCGCAGAGACAGAAAACCTGCTGGACTATGCGCGCGGCAAGCTCGAGACCAAAGGCCTGGACATGATCGTGGCTAACGACGTGTCCTCTCCGGCGCTGGGTTTCAACAGTGACCGGAACGCTGCGACGGTACTCTGGCGAGGCGACCAGCAAGCACTGCCGGAGGCCAGCAAACACCAGCTGGCAGCGCAGCTGATCCAGTTGCTGGCCCAGCGTCTGGGCGCGAGGGCCGACAATGCCGCCTGAGGCGGGTCCCGGGGGCTGCTGCGTTGCGGGCCGGCGAGCCAGAATTGATCAATATGCTGGTGGCTGACGGTGGTTTGGTTTATAACCCCAAAGAAACTATGTAGTTGGCTGCGCTGACCAACCTGCACAAAATCGGGCCGCTCGGGGCGGAGCAAGGACATGCTGAAACGCAAGAAAGATAACGATAAGGAAGCGGCAGGCACGAAAACCAATCAGGGTATCAGCTGTGAAGGCAACCTGATCCATCGCCAGTGGCTCATTGCCCTTCTCTCCATCGTGTTGCCATTATTGGCTTGCTTTGCCTACCTGCTGTTGCTGCGGGACAGTGCGCTGCAGGAGCAGCAGATTGTGCGCGCCGCACGCAGCCATGCCGCACAGCAAGCGGCAAACATTGAAGCGCTGCTGCTGCAGTACCGCGAACGGCTGTCGGCGGCGGCGATGTCACCGCTGGCGCTGTCAGCTATCGCCTCCGGCGACCCCGACGATCTCGCCCTGGTTGAGAAAGCCATGCTGGACTACTTCCCCGGCGTTACCAGCCTGCGGCTGGTGGCACTGGGCAAACTTGGGACCGCCACCCTGGAAAACAGCGATCTCGGCCTGCGCAACCACATCGAGGTCGACCTGCTGCGCCAGACCAGCCGCGGTGACGCGACCCAGCCCGAGTCCTACGAATTCAGCGGCCGCTGGCTGACCTCGCTGGCCCAGCCCGTGCAGCACCCCCGGCTGGCGGACAAGCGAGCCGTCATCCTCGCCACTTTGGACAATCGCGTGTTCGATACAACGCTTGCCGCCATGGGTGCCGAACTCGGCCGAAGCGAGCTACAGCAGCTGTACCGCAGCGGCAACTTCACCCGGGAAGACGCTATCGCGGTGGCGGGCACCGGCGGCGCGGAAGACTATCGGGCGGATACCTCGCTCAACGGCGGCAAATGGCAGCTTCGTTTCACGCCGTCAGCACAGATGCTCAGCCTTTACCGGGTCAGCGACACACCCTTGCTGATCAGCGCCGGTGTGATGCTGGCGGTGGTTCTGGGAGCGATGCTCACCCTGCTGTTGTCCCTCAAAAGAGCGCTTGACGCCGATGTAGAGCGCATCACCCTGGGTGCCGAGCGCAAATCGGCACTGACACTCACCATCCCCGAGCTGGTTCCGCTGGCCAGAGAGCTTCGGCGCGCCACGCTGCGCTCCACCTCCGCCCTGGGCGCCGGCAAACGTGGACGCGTCGCTGCGGTGGCAAGGCAGGCGACAGCCGCCTCTGCCAACACCGGTATAGAAATTACCGAGGAGCCCATGGCAGAGGAAGAGGAGGGCGAGGTCGACGTACCGGCGCCGGCAACCTCAACGCTGCCGGCACAGGTATTCCGTGCTTACGACATCCGGGGCGTCGTGGGCAGCGAGATCAATGAGGAATTTGCCAACCTGTTGGGCCGCGCACTGGGAACGATTGCCGGCGAGCAGGAGCAGCAGGCACTGGCCGTGGGCAGCGACGGGCGCCATTCCAGCCCCGCCATCAAAAATGCCCTGGTCAAAGGCCTGCTGGACAGCGGTCGCGATGTTATCGACATCGGCCTGGTGCCCACACCGCTGATGTATTTCGCGGTCAGCAACGGCAACACCCGCAGCGGTGTGGTGGTGACCGCCAGCCACAACCCTGCGGATTACAACGGGTTCAAGATCACTCTGGATGGCAAGCCCCTGTCGGGGGATGGCCTGCAAATGCTGAAAGAGCGCATGGAGCAGGGCAAGTTCAGTGACGGCGCCGGGCGCCTGGCCAAACAGGACATTAAATCGGCCTACCTCGATGCCATTGTCGGGGACATTGCCATCAGTTCACCCCTGCGTATTGTGGTTGACGCAGGCAACGGTGCCGCCGGCGACATGGCGCCGCGGGTGCTGGAGAGCCTGGGTTGCGAAGTCGTCCGCCTCTACTGTGACATCGACGGCGATTTCCCCAACCATCACCCCGATCCCGCAGTGGATGAAAATCTCGCAGACCTGCAGGCCAAGGTGCGCGAAACCGGTGCCGACTTCGGGGTGGCCTATGATGGTGATGGTGACAGGCTCACGATCGTCAACGGCGACGGCGAAATCGTTCGCAACGACCGCCTGCTGATGTTGTTTGCCGAGGATGTCGTATCAAGAAACCCCGGAGCCGACGTGGTATTCGACGTCAAATGCAGCCGTCACCTGACCAACCTGGTCAGTAAACACGGCGGACGACCGGTACTCTGGAAAACCGGTCACGCCTTCATGCGCGAGAAGGTCATGCAAACCGGTGCCCTGCTGGGCGGCGAGTTTTCCGGCCATATCTATTTCGGAGAGCGGTGGTACGGGTTCGATGACGCCATCTATGCGACCGCACGGCTGGCGGAAATTCTCTCCAGCACCGGCCTCGACATGGTGACCCTGATGGAGGAATACCCGGTCACAGAGAACACCCCGGAGCTGCAGGTGGCCGTACCCGATGCGGACAAGTTCGAGATCGTCAACAAGCTGGCCCAACAGGGCAAGTTCGGCAACGGCAAGGTGACCACCATCGACGGTATCCGCGTGGATTTCAACGACGGCTGGGGGCTGCTGCGCGCATCCAATACCACGCCCGCGCTCACGGCGCGCTTTGAAGCCCACGACACCGATGCGCTGGAGCGCATCAAGCTGTTATTCCGCGAACAACTCGCCAGCGTGGCACCCGGGCTGGATATCGGATTCTAGACATGGCGCGCGATTCAGCTTTGCGCATCGCCCAGGTCCTCACTGAGGCGCTGCCCTACATCCAGAAGTTCGCCGGCAAGACCATCGTCATCAAATTTGGCGGCAACGCCATGATTGACCCGGCCCTGCATGAAAGTTTTGCCCGGGATGTGGTGTTGATGAAGGCGGTAGGTATTTACCCCATTGTGGTTCACGGTGGCGGGCCCCAGATTGGGGCGCTGCTGGCCAAGCTGGGCATCACCTCCGAGTTTGTCGATGGCATGCGCGTCACCGACAGCGACACCATGGATGTGGTGGAGATGGTGCTCGGGGCCTCGGTCAACAAGGAGATCGTGTCCAGCATCAACCGCAACGGCGGCAAGGCCATTGGGGTGACCGGCAAGGACGGCCAGCTGATCCGCGCGCGCAAGCTGGAGGTCACACGCCATACAGCGGGCATCAAGCCTGGAGAGATTATCGATATCGGCCAGGTTGGCGAAGTCGACAAAATTGATACCGAGGTGTTGCGCATGATGCGTGACAGCAACTTCATTCCGGTGATCGCCCCCATCGGCGTGGGCGCAGATGGCAGGGCTTACAATATCAATGCCGATCTCGTCGCCGGAAAACTGGCGGAAGTGATGCAGGCAGAGAAGCTGATGTTGCTGACCAACGTGGACGGATTGCTGGATAAGCAGGGTGGCCTGCTCACTGGCCTCACTATCTCGGACACGGAGGCCCTGCTGGCCGATGGCACCGTGCAGGGCGGGATGTTACCCAAGGTGGGCTGTGCACTGGATGCGGTCAAGGGTGGCGTCAAGAGCGCGCACATTATCGACGGGCGCGTACCTCACGCGGCGTTGCTGGAAGTGTTCACCGAAGAAGGCGTGGGCACCATGATTACCAATCGCGCCTGAATCATACCCATCGCAAAAAAGCGCAGCGAGTTACTGTCCTATTCCTTGCAGCCCCCCGCGGTGGCGGCTAGCATTGTCGGTACATAGACGCGGTGACACGACTGACCTGATCCGGTTCGTCTCCTCATCAGCGAACCCGTACCGGCGAACCCTGCCTCCGGAGAACCCTGCTCCAGCCAATGTCACCGAGAAAATCCCAACGGCGCCAACAAATTCTCGAAGCCCTTGCGCAGATGCTGGAGGCAAACCCCGGCGAGCGGATTACCACCGCCAGGCTGGCGGAGCAGGTCGGCGTATCCGAGGCAGCCCTGTATCGCCACTTCCCCAGCAAGTCGAAGATGTTCGAGGGACTCATTGAGTTTATCGAGGAGACTCTGTTCACTCGCGTCAGCCTGATACTCTCTGAGGAGTCATCCGCTGCGGCACGCTGTGAAAAAATGCTGACCTTGCTGCTGGCCTTTACGGAACGCAATCCCGGCATCACGCGTATTCTGACGGGTGATGCCCTGGCGGGTGAAACCGAGCGGCTGCACCAGCGCGTGGCACAGCTGTTCGATCGCTTTGAAACCCAGCTGAAACAGGTGCTCAGGGAAGCCGAGATGCGCGAGGGACTCAGGCCCGTGTTAACGGTTACCGAGGCCGCCAATCTGCTGCTGGCAGTGGCCGAGGGCCGCATTTCCCAGTACGTTCGCAGTGGCTTTCACCGGTCGCCCACTGATGCATGGCCTGAACAGTGGGCGCTGCTGATGGAGGGCTTTTTCCGACCCGCGGTGTCAACCCAGATTAATCCCGGCAGCGTCGCCTAGCCTGTCGCCTGGCTGAGAAACAGCTTGCGTTTGCCGCGTTGGCAGGGGGTCTCAGTTGCGGGATTTTGAGTGCTGGCGGCGCAACTCAACCTTGTCCAGCAAGGTAACGAAGCGGTCGATATCCCGCTGGAAGCCAGCCGATACAACCTCTACTTCCCTCAGTCGCTCGCCGATGGCGCGCTCGGTCTCACCGATCTCGTCACGCAGCCCGTCGATGGCCTCCACCAGCTCGACCGGCACGTTCTGGCCGCGGCGCTCCAGGTCTGCGGCGCGCTGCTGGTTGCTTTCTACCTGCTGCATCAGGGAGCGGACATTGGAGCGGAGAATACTGATACGGATGCGCAACTCGCTGAGGGCGCGGTCGCGCGCCGCCTCGATGTCCTCAATGCTCGAATAACGCAGCATCAGGGATTCATCCCATTTGCGCAGTCGCTCCGCCTCTTCCGCTGCCACCCGCTCGCGGTAGGCCTCGCCGGACTGGTCAGCGAGTTCCTCGGGCGTCAATGTGCGCGGCACCACTTTATGCAGGCTGCCATCGCTGTTGAGGATTTCATACCCCTGCTGTACGTACTGGGGTGGAATGGTGTAATCAATCACCGTCACGCCGTCACTGTTGACGTAGCGGTACAGGTAATCGGCTGCATCGGCCGGCAGCGTCATCAGCCCAGCGAGCCAGACACTCAGTAGCAGTAGTGATCGCGCCGCGCGCCTGTTAACCGAAACCCACATACAAACCGATGTTTTATAAGTTTATAACACTATAGGTCGTGCAGTATGGCGACACAAGTTACATGACGCCATAGCGTGATCTGTATTCCAGCATAGCCGCCAGTTCTTCATCTTTATCGCCCTGATCCCGCAAATACTCTATGAGGTCCAGCATGGTCACTATGCTGATCACCTGCAAGTCCCGAGCCTGTTCGAGTTCCTGAATCGCAGATAGTTCAGTCTGGCCGCGCTCCATGCGATCCAGCCCGATCGCGACACCGGCGCACTGTGCACCGGCTGCATCAATCATCGCCAGCACCTCCCGCACGGCGGTGCCCGCCGTGATCACATCATCGACCACCAGCACCCGTCCCGCCAGCGGCGCACCCACCAGCTGGCCGCCTTCGCCGTGATCCTTGGCTTCCTTGCGGTTGTAGGCCCAGGGTATGTCGCGGCCGTGGTGGTCTGCCAGGGCGATGGAAACACTGGCAGCCAGCGGGATGCCCTTGTAGGCCGGGCCGAACAGCAGGTCGAATTCGTCCCCCGAGGCGACAATCGCATCCGCGTAGCAGCGGCCCAGGCTGGCCAGCGCCGCGCCGGTATGGAAGGCGCCTGCATTGAAGAAGTAGGGGCTCACGCGACCTGATTTAAGGGTAAAGGCGCCAAACTTCAGCGCATTGTTCTCACGCGCCAATGCAATGAATGCCTGCTGGTAGGTTTTCATTCGCGACCGTCCTTGTGGGCAGCAATGGTAGACGGGGCGAAGCGTGTTCTGACCCCGGGACAAACGGCAGAGCACGCTGTGCTGCGGCACTGCCCGGTTTTATGCGGGTTGATTATGGGGTATAAAAGCGCACCCGCGGTCGCTTTTCCGTCATCATAATAACGCGTCCATACATTGGTCGCTCGCGGGATGTGCAAGCTTCCCGGGCGCGGCGCCGCCATCCCGGCGTGCTCGCAGCACCGTACTCTGGCGCCTCAACCCGAAACAAGGAGCATCTGGCATGAGAGTCATCAGTTTCCATGCTGACGGCATCCATAGCGCAGCCGAAAACGGCTTTTTTGACTGGGCCACTGCCCAGGAGGCGGATTTCATCTGCGTGCAGAACCTGGGTTGCAGCGAGTACGACCTGCAGTCAGACGTTTTCTTCCCCGCCGATTACAACGCCTACTTTTTCGACGCCGTGGAGGGCGGGCGCGATGGCGTCGCGCTGTACTGCCGCCAGCTTCCGAAGGCGATCATGACCGGTCTGGGATTCAGCGATTTTGACATGGAAGGCCGTTACATCCAGGCTGACTACAGCAATGTCAGCGTCGGCTGCCTGCTGGTGCCCCCCGGCGGTGAGCCCGGCAGCGACGAACAGGCGCGCAAGCTGGAGTTCCTTGGCCTGCTGCAGAACCACCTCAGCAAAATCCGCAACAAGCGTCGCGAGTTCATTATCTGCGGCGGCTGGCAGATCGCCCACACTGCCATAGACGTGCAGGACATGCAGCAAAACAGCGGGCGGCTGACCGAAGAGCGCCAGTGGATGGATGAAACTCTGGAGCTCGGCTACGTGGATGCTTTTCGCGAGGTCAATTCAGACCAGGATGAGTTCAGTTGGTGGCCGGATACCGTGGGCAACCCGGAGCAACCACGCGACCACAACGGCTTGCGCACCGATCTGCAGGTGGTCTCTGCCGGCATGAAATACGCCGTGGAATACGGCGCAATCTACAAGGGCCAGGTTTTCGCAAGCCACGCGCCCCTGATCATGGACTACGACCTGGAACCTGTCACCTGAGCTAGTCTGAAGCCAGCGCTGCCCGCTGGGCGGCAACGATCCGGGCTATGCCCGCTGCTGCAAGGTCCAGCAGGCTGTCCAGCTCCCGACGCGCGAAGGTGGCCCCCTCTGCGGTTCCCTGGACCTCTATGAATTCGCCCGTTTCCGCCATGATGACATTCATATCTGTATCCGCGGCGGAGTCCTCTTCGTAATCCAGGTCCAGCACGGGCTCGCCGTCCGCAATTCCCACCGACACCGCAGCGACCAGATGTCGCAGGGGGTCGCTGTCTATGCGTCGTTCCCGCTGCAGCGTGCGCAGGGCGTCAACCAGCGCCACGCAGGCGCCGGATATCGCCGCCGTGCGCGTGCCGCCATCGGCCTGTATCACATCGCAATCCAGGTTGACGGTGTACTCGCCCAACAGCTTGAGATCCACCGCCGCACGCAGTGAACGTCCTATCAGTCGCTGAATCTCCACTGTGCGCCCGCCCTGCTTGCCGCGAGCCGCCTCCCTGCCCATGCGCTCGTTGGTGGAGCGGGGCAACATTCCATATTCGGCGGTAAGCCAGCCGCAGTTCTGGCCACGCAGGAAGCGCGGCACCCCCTCGCTCACGCTGGCGGTGCAGATCACCCGGGTATCGCCAAAGCTGACCAGGACTGAGCCTTCGGCGTGGCGGGTGAAATGGCGTTCAAAGCTGATCTCGCGCAGTTGGTCTGCGCTGCGTCCACTGGGGCGGGGCATGGAATTCTCCGGAGCCTGGTAAAGGGCTGCGCATTATAGCGTTGCGCGAAGGACCGGCGCACCGGCAGATAATCCTTGTGGATGCAGGTCCGCAGACGCTGGTAAACTCCTTGGCTTTTCGAGGGCCTGCATGAGCATTCACAGCATGACCGCCTTTGCCAGGGAAACCGACGAGGGTGGCCCGGTAAGCCTGGCCGTCGAGATCCGCTCGGTAAATCATCGCTACCTGGACTGCATCTTCAAGCTGCCGGACGCGCTGCGCCAGCTGGAGCCACAGCTGCGCGACGCGCTGCAAACCCGCGTCTCGCGTGGCAAGGTGGAAGTGCTGTTTCGCTGGCAGGACAGCCAGGCCGGGGCCCAACCCGTCACGGTCAATGTCGAGCGCCTGAAGCAACTCAACGATGCCATGGCGACGGTGGGCAGGGCCATACACCAGGCCACCCCGCCCACCAGCCTCGAGGTGCTGGCCTGGCCCGGCGTTGTGGAGGCCGCGGCGGAAGACAGTGAAACCCTGAAGCATCGCGCCCTCGGCCTGTTCGAGCGCGCCCTGGGGTCACTGCGGGAGAGTCGCGCGCGGGAGGGCGAAAAGCTGGCCGGGTTCATTGCTGAGCGGCTCGCCGGCGTCGCCACGGTCGTCGCCGAGGCGCGGGCGCAGATGCCGGAATTGCTTCAGCAACAGGCTGAGCGCCTGCGCAGTCGCTTGGCAGAGGTCATCCTTGACGTTGATGAGAACAGGTTGGAGCAGGAGCTCGTGATGCTCGCGCAGAAAGCCGACGTCGAGGAAGAGCTGGACCGCCTGGGTGCCCACATCGAGGAGGTAGAGAGGGTTCTGAAAAAAGGTGGCCCCTGCGGGCGCCGGCTGGACTTCCTGATGCAGGAGCTGAACCGGGAAGCAAACACGCTGTCTTCAAAGTCTCTCGCCGCCAGCACCACGCGCAATGCGGTTGAGCTTAAAGTTCTCATTGAACAGATGCGCGAGCAGATACAGAATCTTGAATAACCGCTTCCGCCAGATCATGGAGACTGCAGAATGAACAGCACCGGCACCCTGTTTACTGTCTCTGCGCCCTCCGGAGCGGGCAAAACCAGCCTGGTGCGGGCGCTGGTGGAGCGCTGTCCCCAACTCAGGGTATCGGTCTCCCACACCACCCGCGAGGTGCGTCCCGGTGAGCAGGACGGGGTGAGTTACCACTTTGTCACCGAGCATGTCTTTCGGGACATGCTGTCGCGGGCCGAGTTTCTTGAGCATGCCCAGGTCTTCAACCATTTCTACGGCACCTCACAGGCCTGGGTTGAGGAGCAGCTCGCCGCGGGTAGCGATGTGGTGCTGGAAATCGACTGGCAGGGCGCCGCCCAGGTGAAGCGGCAGATTCCCGACGCCGTGTCCATTTTTATCCTCCCGCCCTCTCGCGAGGCGCTGCTACAGCGTCTTAAACAGCGCGGCAGGGACGGTGAGGCGGTTATTGAGCAGCGTATGAGCCAGGCGGTGGACGAACTCTCCCACTACGCGGAAGCTGACTACATTGTGGTCAATGACCAGTTCGATACCGCGCTGGAAGAATTGTTGTGCGTGGTGCAATGCCAACGCCTGCGCGCCCGTTTGCAGGTAGTGCGCCTGAGTGATCTGCTGATAGATTTACTGTCGTAAACCCCCGGATTTGTTATACTTTGCGGCTCGTTTTTATTCTGCGCCCTGACTCAGCTGTCGCGGCTGCGCACCTGAGAGGTGCCTGACCGACCCTGGAGCGGGCACCCGGTGGGCGCCGGACCGCGCCTGCTGTACTACTTGCAACGACTTACAACGACAGGAAACAAAACATGGCACGGGTTACCGTAGAAGACTGCCTGGAAAATGTAGACAACCGCTTTGAGCTGGTGATGGTGGCTGCCAAGCGCGCGCGCCAGATCGCGACCGGCGGCAAGGAGCCGCTGGTGGACGAGGAGTCTGACAAGCCCACGGTCATCGCGTTGCGCGAAATTGCCGAAAATCTGGTAACGCCTGATATTCTCGTGCGTGAAGAAGAAGTCGATGTCGAGGAAGAACTGCTTGAAGCCATGGGGTCATCTGAGGAGCTGTAAGTCCAGGCGCACGCGGGCCCTGCAAAGGGCCCCCCGCAGGCCGGTCCCGGCAGAGACTGCTTGCGGCCATTACACAGGCGCGCTGAATACCCGGGGCCGCCATGAATAGCATTTCTGCACTCGACAAGATTCTTTCGACCTACCTCACCCCCGAGGAAAACAACCAGGTCAAGCGCGCCTACTTTTTTGCCGAGCAGGCACACCACGGACAGTACCGGCGCAGTGGCGAGCCCTACGTCACCCATCCGCTGGCTGTCGCCGGCATCCTCGCCGACATGCACATGGACCACCAGAGCCTGATGGCGGCCATGCTGCACGACGTCATTGAAGACACGGGCATCAACAAGAGCGCCATTGGTGCACAGTTCGGGCAGACCGTAGCCGAGCTGGTGGACGGCGTCAGCAAGCTCACCCAGATTGAATTCAGCTCCCAGGCGGAAAAGCAGGCGGAAAACTTCCAGAAGATGACCCTGGCCATGGCCAAGGACATCCGCGTGATACTCGTCAAGCTGGCAGATCGCCTGCACAACATGCGCACCCTCGGCGTGCTGCAGGTGGACAAGCGGCGGCGCATCGCCCGGGAAACGCTGGAGATCTATGCGCCTATCGCGCTGCGCCTGGGCATGAACAATGTGCGCATGGAATTTGAGAACCTGGGCTTTTCCGCCATGCATCCCATGCGGGCGGAGCGCATCTCTGCGGCGGTGCGCCGGGCCCGGGGCAACCGCCGGGAGCTGGTGGAGAAGATCGCCCAGCAGCTGGAGACCTGCCTGGCCCAGGAGGGCCACCAGGCCGAGGTACTCGGCCGCGAAAAGCACCTGTACAGCATCTACCTGAAGATGAAGAACAAGGGCAAGAGCTTTTCGGAGATCATGGATATCTTCGCCTTCAGGATCATCGTCGACTCGGTGGATACCTGCTACCGGGTGCTCGGCTGTGTCCACAACCTGTATGCGCCTGTGCCCGGCGAGTTCAAGGATTACATCGCCATCCCCAAGGCCAACGGCTACCAGTCGCTGCACACCGTTCTCATGGGTATGCACGGCATCCCCATTGAGATCCAGATTCGCACCCGGGACATGGAAGACATGGCCAACAATGGCATTGCCGCCCACTGGCTTTACAAGTCCCCGGACGGCGCCACCAGTGGCAGTCACGCGCGGGCGCGGCAGTGGGTGCAGGGGCTGCTGGAAATGCAGCAGCGCGCGGGCAACTCCCTGGAGTTCATCGAAAGCGTCAAGATCGACCTGTTTCCCGACGAGGTATACGTGTTCACGCCCAAGGGAGACATCATGGAGCTGCCGCGCGGCGCCACGGCCGTCGACTTCGCCTACGCGGTGCACACCGATGTCGGCAACAGCTGCGTGGCCTGCCGCATCAACCGCCGCCTCGCGCCCCTCTCTGAGCCCCTGCAGAGCGGCCAGACCGTCGAGATCCTCACCACGCCCGGCGCGCGACCCAACCCGGCCTGGTTCAACTATGCGGTGACCGCGAAAGCGCGCACCAACATCCGGCATTTCCTCAAGCAGCAGCGGCGGGAAGACTCCATAGAGCTGGGCCAGCGCCTGCTGGACAAGGCGCTGATGGCCCACGACACCCATTTTGACGCCCTGGAACTGGCCACAACCGAACGCTACCTGAAGCAGGCTGGCTACAAACACATCAACCAGCTGCTGGAAGACATCGCCAAGGGCAACAGGGTGGCCTCCATCACCGCGCAGCAGCTGGTGGGCGAGCTGGCGGATGCGGTTCCCGACACTGGCGAACGCAGTGCCCAGCCCGTGGCCATTCGCGGCACCGAGGGCTTCATGGTCAGTTACGCCAAGTGCTGCCACCCCATACCGGGGGATGCGATCGCCGGCTATATCAGCTCAGAGCGCGGCATCGTGGTGCACCGCGACCACTGCCACAACCTGGCCGAGCTGCGGGAAAACGCCGACCGACTGGTGCCGCTGCGCTGGGACGACCAGGTCGAGGGAGAGTTCGTCGCCGCACTGCGCATCGAGGTGGAAAACCGGCGCGGCATGCTGGCGGTGCTGGCCACTCGCATCAACAGCCTCGATGCCAACATCGAAAAGATCAGTACCGAGGATCGGGACTACCAGTTCAGCCAGGTGAATCTGGAAATGTCGGTCAAAAGCCGGGTGCACCTGGCCGCTATCCTCAAACGCATTCGCGGACTGAAAGAAGTCCATAAAGTTACCCGTCTCAAAAACTGAAGCCACCGGAGTCACGATGACCAACCGTGCCGTTATATCCAGCGCCGATGCCCCCGAGGCCATCGGTCCCTATTCACAGGCGATAAAAGTAGGCAACACCGTGTGGCTATCGGGCCAGATACCGCTGCAGCCGGATACCATGGAGCTGGTGGATGGCGGCGTCAGGGAGCAGGCGACCCAGGTGTTTCGCAACCTCGCCGCGGTTGCCGAAGCCGCCGGGGGCACACTCAACGACGCCGTTAAAATCAATATCAGCCTGACGGACCTCGGCGACTTTGCGGCTGTGAATGAGGTCATGGCGGAGTTTTTTGTCACGCCCTACCCGGCGCGCGCCTGTGTTCAGGTGGCGGCGCTGCCGCGGGGTGCCGCCATCGAAGTCGAAGCCATCATGGCGCTATAACCCGCGCGATAATCCGGGAAGCGAAGCGCATAGCCAGAGCGTTTCAGGCCGGTGTTGTGACAACGCCGACTTGCCCCGGGCGGGTCCAGTACGGCACGCGGCGAGGCAACGCCCAGTTGGGCAGCGAGCCAGCGCTCCACCTCATACAGCGGGGTGGGGGCATCGTCACTGGCCAGGTAAACGCGTTCGCGGTGTTCACTGGCTATCAGGTGCAGCAGAAAGCCGACACAGTCATCGCGGTGAATCCGGTTGCTGTAGTGAACCGGCTCCGGACGTACGATCTCTCCGCTTTTTATGCGCGTCAAAAGACGGCTGGGCATGCGGCCATAGATGCCGGAAAAACGCACGATGCATATCCGATGGGGGCTGTCCAGCAAGCGTCGCTCCGCCTCGACCAGGATCTCGGCCGGGCCGTCTTCAGGGTGCAGGGGAGAGGTTTCATCCACCCAGTCGCCCTGGGTATCGCCGTAGACGCGGGTGCTGCTCACGTAGATCAGGCTGCGCGGGCTGTCGTCACCCCAGGCCGCCAGCAGGTTTTCCACAGGGGCCAGATAGCCGAGGCGGTAGCCCTCGGCGTCGCGCGCCGGCGGGGTGGGAGTGAGCAGCGTCAGGTCTGCCGGGCTCTCCATCAACTCCGCCACGGCAGCGGCATCGGTATAGTCCAACACGCGGGAAGCCAGGTTCGCAGGCAGCCTGTCCGTGTTGCGCCGCAGCGCCAGTGGCGAGTGTCCTTCCGCTGCCAGCGCCAGGCCAACCGCGGTTCCAAGATCACCACATCCGAGCAGATGCACCTTCATGGGGTTTTTCTCGCTGGGTTTCCTGGGGGACACTATACCTTTGTTATCCGGCGTAGCGGCACCCGACTTGACCCCTGACTGCAGAGAACCAGCCATCCCGGCGCACAGCTATGCCTGATATAGCCAACCAGCCCGTGACCCGTCTGCGTGGGGTGGGCCCGCGGCTTGCCGAAAAACTGGCCGCCGCCGGCATACAGCGCATCGAAGACCTGCTGTTCCATCTTCCGCTTCGCTACCAGGATCGCACGCGCATAACCCCGATCGGTGCACTGACACCGGGCAGCGATGTGGTGGTGGAAGGCGACGTGAGAGTGGCGGATATCGCGTTCGGGCGCAGGCGCAGCCTGCTATGCCGTATCCAGGACGCCACTGGCACCCTGAGCCTGCGCTTCTTTCACTTCACTGCCGCCCAGAAACGCAACCTGGTGCCGGGCAGCCGTCTGCGCTGTTTTGGCGAGGTGCGTCGCGGCCCCAGTGGCCTGGAAATCTACCACCCGGAGTACCAGCTGCTGGATGACACAAGGCCGGCACCGGTCGCATCGACGCTGACACCGATTTACCCGACCACCGCCGGTATCGGCCAGAACACCTGGCGCAAGCTTTGCGCACAGGCCGTGGAGACCCTGCACCAGACCCCGCCGCCTGACCTGCTGCCCAGCAGCGAAGCCTTCGGCATGACCCTGGTCGACGCGCTGCGCTACCTGCACGCACCTCCGCCGGATGCGCCCCAGGCGCTGATTCGCGACGGGCGTCATCCGGCACAGCTGCGCCTGGCGCTGGAGGAACTGGTTGCCCACCACCTGTCACTGGACCGGCTGCGCCGCCAGCAACAGGCCCGGGGAGCGGCCAGCCTCGCGGCGGGAGAGTCGGATGTCAGCGCCTTCATTGGCGAACTGCCTTTTACGCTGACCGATGCGCAGGCCAGAGTCATCGGTGAAATATCGGCCGACCTCGCGCGACCCGTGCCCATGCTGCGCCTGGTACAGGGGGACGTGGGCTCCGGCAAAACCGTGGTTGCCGCCTGCGCGGCGCAACAGGCCCTGGCCTGTGGTTTCCAGGTGGCCTTTATGGCCCCCACGGAAATTCTTGCCGAGCAGCACCGCCAGAGTTTTGACAGCTGGTTCGGGCCCCGGGGGGTCACCCCGGCCCTGCTGACCGGCCGCATCAAGGGCAAGGCAAGGAAAACCGTACTGGACGCAATCGCCAGCGGTGAGGCACGGTTGGTCATCGGCACCCATGCCCTGTTTCAGGATGACGTCGCCTTTCACAGGCTGGGGCTGGTGGTCGTCGACGAACAGCACCGGTTCGGCGTGCACCAGCGCCTCAAGCTCACCGACAAGGGACAGCAGCCGCACCAGCTGGTGATGACCGCAACCCCGATTCCACGGACCCTGTCGATGGTGGCCTACGCGGACCTGGATTGCTCTGTGATAGATGCCCTGCCGCCGGGCCGTCAGCCCGTGCAAACTGCCCTGATCAGTGACGCTCGCCGGGACTCGGTGATCGCGCGGGTGCGCGCGGCCTGTGAAGCCGGGCGACAGGCCTATTGGGTGTGCACACTCATTGAAGAGTCGGACGCGATGGAAGCCCAGGCCGCCGAGGCCACCGCCGCGGAATTGGCGGAGCGGCTGGCACCGCTGCGCGTGGGCCTGATACACGGGCGACTGAAAGCCGCCGAAAAAGAAGCTGTCATGACAGCATTCAAGGCGGGTGAGATCGCGCTGCTGGTGGCCACCACCGTCATCGAGGTAGGTGTGGACGTACCCAATGCGAGCCTGATGATTATCGAGAATCCGGAGCGCCTGGGCCTCGCCCAGTTGCACCAGCTTCGGGGCCGTGTGGGCAGGGGTAGTGACGCCAGCCACTGCGTGCTGCTGTTCAAAACACCGCTGGGGCAGCAGAGCCAGGCGCGACTCAGCACCATGCGCGAGAGTAACGATGGCTTTTACATCGCGGAGCGGGACCTGGACCTGCGCGGCCCGGGGGAAGTTCTGGGCACACGCCAGACCGGCCTGATGGATTTCCGGGTCGCCAGCCTGAGCGCCCACGGCGACCTGCTGGAGCGGGTGCGCACGCTGGCAAGAAAGGTAGCGGGCGAGACGCCGGGCGACGTGGAGCCACTGATTCGGCGCTGGCTGGGCAGCGCCGAACGCTTCGCCAGTGTCTGACTAACCGAGAATGGGTGGCAGCTGCTTCTGCAGTGCCATCTTTTCTTTTGTCGCGTCGCCGGTCAGGGCGAAGCCCAGCAACTCGCCGGCGCCATTGCGGAATTCCGCCTTGACGCTGTTGCCGTCTTCAACAATTTCCCAACTGCCCTCGGTATCCGGCTTCACAGGGCTCACAACAACCGGGCAGGCCGGCGTTTTAATCGTGACCGGCATGGCCGGGTAGCTGACTTCCGTCGGCTCGCCCGCGAGGGTTTTACCGAGCGCCCGGGCGGCCGCCATCAGCGGTGCAACATACACCAGCACGTGACCCTCTACCTCCGCGCAGTCGCCGAAGGCGTAGACATTGGGCGCGCTGGTTTCCAGCAGCCGGTTCACCTGTATACCGCGACCCACCGCCAGCCCGGCGTCAGCCGCCAGGCGCGTGCTGGGTCGCACGCCCACCGCGGACAGGACTATGTCTGCCGCTATGGTTTCACCGTTATTCAGGCTGATCGCCAGCCCGTCGCCAGCGTGATTCACTTCGGTGACCAGCGGGCCGAAATGGAACACGGCGCCTTTCTCCTCGAGTCCACGCTGCACTGCCTTGCCCGCGGGCTCGGGCAGCAGCGTCGGCAGGCAGTAGCCCAGGGGGTCCACGGTTTCGACCGCGAAACCACCATTGATCAGGTCGTTTGTGAACTCACAACCGATCAGGCCGCCGCCAATGATGCACACCTTCTTGACGCCGTTCTTGCTGATCGCCTCGCGAAAATCGTTGTAGTCCAGCAGGTCATTGACAGAATAAACGTACTCAAGCGCATCGCCCTGAAGCGGCGGCTTTATCACTTCCGCGCCCAGCGCAAGCACCAGCTTGCTGTAGTGCAATGCCGTCTCGGTATCCGCCACGTGCACCAGCTGTTTCTCCGTGTCTATGCCCGTCACACGGGTGCGTGTCCAAACGCTGGCGTTGAGGGTCTGGCCCATGGTGCCAGCATCCGCCGTGGCCAGGTCATCCGCCGTCGTATCCTTGGTGTAACCCGTGCTCAACATGGGCTTGGAGTAGGCGCGCCCGTCGTCTGCCGTGATCAGTATCAGGGGCGTATCCTGGTCGTGCTTGCGGAACTCCTTGGCGAGTCCGTAGCCGGCGAGCCCGGTACCGATCACGACGACAGGCGCGTGTTCGGTGTCTGCCTTGGCGTCCTCATGGTGGGGCGCCTGCTCCACCGGACTCTCTTCGATGAGCTCGAAATCTTCTTTACCCACACCGCAATCGGGGCACAGCCAGTCTTCCGGTACGTCTTCCCACTTGGTGCCCGGCGCAATACCGTCATCAGGCCACCCCTTGGCTTCGTCGTAAACCAGACCACAGACTATACATTCCCATTTTCTCATCGACCGACTTGCTCCTGACGGTTTTTGCGGAGGCGACACTATAGTGAGGTACGAAAAATGTGCAAGTCAGGCTCACTGTGGCACACTGCCGCCGTGTCTGCGTACCCGCCATCTGCCCGTCAATCCGGCCCCCTGTCCACACGCTGGCGCAGCACTGCGCACATGCGCTTGTTGGATAGAAACGCCGCAGAGTTACCCGAGTGGTTGCTGGACGAGGGCTCCCTCACCGAGCGCCTGCTTTGGGCGAGCGAGGGCAACTTCCGGGTGGAGCGGCTGAGCCAGTCGTGGCGTCGGCCCCTGCTGTCAGAGGCATTGCTGCTGGGGCTGGCACCCGGTCAATGGGCGCTGGTGCGTGAAGTGGTTCTGCGATGCTTCGACGAACCGTGGGTATATGCGCGCAGTGTGATTCCCGCCGATACCCTGTCAGGCCGATTGCGGCGCCTGCGACGGCTGCAGAACGAGTCCCTGGGCGCGCTGCTGTTCAAACACCCGAAGCTTGCGCGGGAGGCCTTCGAGGTGGCGCTGCTGCCGGCCGGCAGCAGCTACCTGCATCCCGAATTCAGGCAAACCCGGCCATGCTGGGCGCGACGTTCCTGTTTCAGCCTGTACAACCACAGGCTGCTGGTGAGCGAGGTGTTCCTCGAACAGTTTCAAGCCTAAACCAGACCCGTCATAATACGCCGCTCACACCACCTGTTGCCCACAACGCAATGACCGTCCAGACCACCCGCCTGAGCGCCTATCTGCAGCTGATCCGCTTCGATCGGCCCATAGGCACGCTGCTGCTGCTGTGGCCCACCCTGTGGGGCCTGTGGCTGGCGGCTGACGGCGTACCGCCGGTGAAGCTGCTGCTCATATTCTCTGTGGGCACCCTGTTAATGCGCAGCGCGGGCTGCGCCGTCAACGATCTCGCCGACCGCAATCTGGACGGCAGTGTCAGCCGCACCCGTGAGCGCCCACTGGTGACCGGCGCAGTGTCACCGCAGGAGGCGATTACGCTGTGCGCTGTTCTCGGACTTGTTGCCTTTGTCCTTGTTCTGTTTACCAATACGCTCACCATATTGCTGTCCTTCGCCGGCGCCGCGCTGGCCGCCTGCTACCCTTTCATGAAGCGTCACACGCACTTGCCGCAACTGGTGCTGGGCGCGGCTTTTTCCTGGAGCATTCCCATGGCCTTCGCCGCGGTGGGCAATTCACTGCCGCCCAGCCTGTGGCTGGTGTTTATTGCCAACCTGCTGTGGACGGTGGCCTATGACACGGAGTACGCCATGGTAGACCGGAAAGACGACCTGAAGGTCGGCATCAAGTCCACCGCGATACTGTTCGGCGAGCTGGACCGTCACATGATTGGCGCACTGCAGGCATTGACCCTGACCGCACTGGTGCTGGTGGGACAACGCTTTGAGCTGGGGCTTGCCTACTTTGCGTCCCTGCTGGTAGTGGCGGGGCTGTTTGTCTACCAGCAAAAGCTGATCCGGGCGCGGGACCCGGCAGACTGTTTTCGGGCGTTTCTCAACAACAACTGGGTAGGCGCCGCGGTATTTGTGGGCCTGGCGCTGGATAGCTGGAGCCGCAGTGGCGGCTGATACCTGCGCCGCAGAGGTTCGCTTCCTGACCAGCCTGGCCGAGGTGGATGCCCAGGCCTGGGACCGCGTTGCCGGGGAGGATTACCCGTTCCTGCGTCACGCTTTCCTGCTGGCGCTGGAGGAGACCGGCTGCACCGATGCGGACAGCGGCTGGCAGCCCTACCACGTCACCCTGCACCGGGATGGCAAGCTGGTCGCCCTGATGCCCATGTATCTGAAGTCCCATTCCTACGGGGAGTACGTCTTTGACTGGAGCTGGGCCGATGCCTATCACCGCAACGGGCGGGAGTACTACCCCAAGCTGCTGACTGCCATTCCTTTCACCCCCGCGACCGGGCCGCGGCTGTGCTGGGCCGAGGGCGAGGAGGCCGGGGAATGTGTAGCGCGGCTGGCGGGGGCCGTCAAACAACTGGCCCGGCAGCGGGGCCTCTCATCCTGGCATGTCCTGTTTCCCGATGATGCGATGGCCGGGCAGCTGGCGTCTGTTGGCGCCTGTTTGCGCCAGGGGAGCCAGTTCCACTGGTTCAACGAAGGCTTTGCCACCTTTGACGACTTTCTGGACACTTTTAACAGCCGCAAGCGCAAGTCGCTGAAGCGCGAGAGACGCCGGGTGCAGGAGCAGGGGATTACACTGGAGATTCTCGAGGGCAATGCCATCACTGCGGCGCACTGGGCAGAGTTCTACCGGTTCTACCAGATGACCTATGCCAAGCGCAGCGGCCATGGCGGCTACCTGACTCGCGCCTTCTTCCAGCGCCTGGGGGAGCAGTTTTCTGAGCATTGTGTGCTGGTGCGCGCCAGCATCGACGGGGAGGCGGTCGCCGGCTCGCTATGTTTCCGGTCCAGCGACACCCTCTACGGGCGCTACTGGGGCTGCGTGCAGGAACTGGACTGCCTGCACTTCGAGGCCTGCTACTACCAGGGCATCGAGTACTGCATCCGCAACGGACTCAAGCGCTTCGACCCCGGCGCCCAGGGCGAGCACAAGATCCAGCGCGGTTTCACTCCCATCCCCACCGTGTCGGCGCACTGGATTGCGGAACCCATGTTTGCGGAGGCTATCGCAGACTTTACCCAGCGGGAGCGTGAGCATGTGGATGCCTACATCGAAGAGGCGTCCACCCTGCTGCCCTTCAAGTCAAAAGACGCCTGACTACGCTGATTTGCGCCATACCAGCAGGCGATTGTTGGCGGGCATGGGGTTGTCTTCCTGCAGCTGGTAGCCCGCCTCACGGGCCAGCCCATCCACGGCCTCGAAATCGCGAATACCGCCGCCAGGATGTTCCGCAGCCAGCCACTGGTCAAACCGCGCGTTACTGTCGCTGGTGTAGGCCCCATCGTAATTGAACGGACCGTATACCAGCAGCAGGCTGCGATCTGGCGCATGCTCCCCGAGATAGGCGAAAAGAGCCTCCACGGCAGACCAGGGCATGATATGCAGGCTATTGGCCGTAAACAGGGCACCAGGCAGCGCAACACCCCAATCCCGGTCGGTGACATCAATAGCGAGGGGTGCCGGCAGGTTGTCGCCAGCGTACCCATCGCGCCAGGCATTGATGGCCGCATGGTTTTGCGCGAGATCCGAGGGCTGCCAGACAAGATCGGGCAGTGACTCGGCAAAATAGCGGGCGTGCTGACCCGTGCCGCTGCCCAGTTCCAGCACAGATTCGACCGTAGACAGCCATCGCCTGAGTACAGCGAGAATCGGTTGCTTGTTGTTCTCGCAGGCCTGGGAGAAGGGGCGCATCGTCACGCCTCCATGTCGTATTCGCTGAATTCGGGCCGGCGCATCCGCCAGCGATAGCGCAAGGCGCTGTATGGCCAGTTGTTGGTGATGCGGCCACTGGCGGTCTTGTACCAACTGCCACACTGGCCACCCCAGACGGTGCGAGCCAGCGCGTCCTGCAGGGCAGCGTCCTGCTGCGCCGCTTTGTCTGCATTGGGTTCAAGCGTGCGCAGGTTGTGCACCAGCAACTTGTCGATACATTGCAGGATGTAAGCCGCCTGACTCTCTATCATATAAATGATGGAATTGTGTCCCAGGTTGGTATTGGGGCCGTAAAGCATGAACAGATTGGGAAAGCCGGGCACGCCAACCCCGCGATGGGCCCAGGCGCCATCTGCCCAGACGTCGGCGAGCAGTCGTTGCCCGCGTCCGCGCACGTCCAGCGTGCTGAGAATGTCTGTCGCGTGAAAGCCGGTCCCGTATATCACCACGTCTACAGGTCGAGACACGCCGTCCTCGGTCAGCAGGCCATCGGTGTTCATCCCGAGGATGGCAGAGGTCACCAGCTCCACATTGTCCCGGTTGAGGCTGGGGTAGTAGTCATCGGACACCAGTATGCGCTTGCATCCCAGTGGGTAATCCGGGGTGAGCGCGCGCCGCAGTGCCGGGTCGCGGACCTGTGCCTCCAGGTGAAGTCGTGCCGCGCGACGCACCAACTGCTGCCGCAGTGACCCATCGAACATGGCCCCAAACAGGAAAAGCTCCTGACGCAGGAACCAGTAAAGGCGCGACAGCTTGAGCCTGCGGGGAGAACGCTGGAAACGCTCGCGTTCCGCGGCCGAGTAGGCACGATCCTCGCGCGGCACAATATAGTTTGCGCTGCGTTGGTACACATAAACCCGGGATGCCTCGGCGGCAACCCGCGGAATAAACTGGATGGCACTGGCTGCGTTTCCCACCACTGCGACCCGTTTGCCCTCAAGCGAGAAGGAATGGTCCCAGCGCGCCGCATGAAAGCTGGCGCCGGCAAACGTTTCCGCGCCGGCAAACGCCGGTATGCGCGGCTGATTGAGCTGGCCCACAGCACTGACAAGACAGCGACAGGCCAGCTCTTCACCGTCGGCAAGCCCGACTATCCAGCGACCGGCCGCCTCGTCGAAAGCCGCTCGCTGCACGCGCCTGTTGTACTGGATGTGTGCGCTGAGGCCGTACTTGTCCACGCAGTGTTGCAGGTAGCTGCGTATTTCGGGCTGCGGCGCATACACGCGCGACCAGTCGGCGCGAGGCTCGAAGGAAAAACTGTACAGATGGGAGGCGATGTCACAGCAAGCTCCGGGGTAGGCGTTGTCGTGCCAGGTCCCCCCGGGGGCCGGTGATTGCTCCAGAATCAGGAAGTCGTCAATGCCCGCCTGCAACAGGCGTATGCCCATGCAGATACCGGATGCACCTGCACCCAGAATAATGACCTGGTGCTCATGCATCACACCTGCACCTGGCTATTGTCAGCTCTCGTCCCGGGTAAATACCCACTCGCGGGCGGTGGACTCCTGCTTGTTATAGCGGTAACCGCCGGTGCGGAATTTTTTCAGGCCGGCGACATCTTCAAGTCGCTTGTCGATGGCATAGCGCGCCATTTGACCGCGGGCCTTCTTGGCAAAAAAGCTGACCACCCGGTATTTACCGCCCTTGAGGTCCTTGAACACGGGCGTGATGACCTCGGCGTTCAGTGCACCCGGCTTCACCGCCTTGAAATACTCGTTGGATGCCAGGTTCACCAGCACGTCTGACTTCAGAGTGCTGAGCTGCTTGTTGAGCACCGCCGTGATGTCCTCACCCCAGAATTCGTAGAGGTTCTTGCCGCCGCTGTTGTTGAACTTCAGCCCCATCTCCAGGCGGTAGGGCTGCATAAGGTCAAGCGGCCGCAGCACACCGTACAGGCCTGACAGGATACGCAGGTGCTTCTGGGCAAATGCCATATCGTCATTGTTCAGCGTGTCTGCATCCAGGCCGGTGTAAACATCGCCCCTGAAGGCCAGCAAAGCCTGCTTGGCATTATCCAGCGTGAAGGGTTTACCCCAATTCATGAAACGCTGGTGGTTGAGGTCTGCGATGCGGTCGCTCACGCCCATGAGCTTGCTGATCTGCTGTGGGGACAACTGGCGGGCATCACTTACCAGGGCTTCGGCCTGATCCAGCAGCGCGGGTTGGGTGCTCTTGCGCGTGCTGGGCGGGGTTTCGTAATCCAGGGTTTTGGCGGGTGACAGTACTATCAGCATGTTTTCACTCTTCTGCGGAAGGCCCGTTGTGTGTAAAGCGCGTTGTATGCAAACGAAACCGGCAAGCCTTTAACGGCGTCCACCCGGGCCCGGTAAAGCCGGTGGTATACTGCGCGCATCATACTCCGGACCACTATAAAAACCACCCGGGACAACCTCAGCCCAGCATGCACGCCCTGCGCCGCTTCATTCACGCCGTTGATTATTTTACCGAACGCTCGGGGCGCGCGCTCGCGTGGTTGAGCCTTGCACTCGCCCTGACAACGGCGTTGGTCGTGCTGCTGCGCTACGGCATGGGCCTGGGCTCGGTAGCTCTGCAGGATTCCATCACCTACCTGCACGCCCTGCTGTTCATGCTGGGTGCCGCCTTCACCCTGCGCCGCGATGGCCACGTGCGCGTGGATATTTTCTATCGGCGTTTCAGCGATCGGGGCAAGGCTTGGGTTGACGCAGTCGGGGCGATCCTGTTTTTACTGCCGTTCTGCCTGTTTCTCTTTGCCATCAGCCTGCCCTTCGTCATGGACGCCTGGCGTATCCTGGAGGGATCACCGGACCCCGGTGGCATTCACGCGGTATTCCTGTTGAAAAGCCTGATTCCATTAATGGCGTTGAGCCTGATCCTGCAGGGCGCGGCCGAGCTGGCGCGGCATATCCTGACCCTGATCGAGCCGGAGCAGGATCGTTGACATGACAACGGAACCCGGCAACCTGACGTCCCTGTACATGTTCGGCACCGTGTGCCTGGCGCTGATGTTTGGCTATCCCGTGGCCTACACGCTGGCGGGCACTGCCTTGTTGTTCGCCGTGGGCGGCGTGCTCGTGGGCAATTTCGACCCTTCATTCCTCTCCGCGATGCCGGGTCGCCTGTTTGGAACCATGACCAACATCACGCTGATCGCGGTTCCGTTGTTCATCATGATGGGTGTAGTGCTGGAGAAATCCCGGGTGGCCGAAGAGCTGCTGGATAATATGGGCCGACTGTTCGCCCGGCTGCGGGGCGGGCTGGGTATCTCCGTGGTGGTGGTAGGCGCACTGCTGGCCGCCTCCACCGGCATTGTCGGCGCCACCGTGGTGACCATGGGGCTGCTGTCCCTGCCCAGCATGATCAAGCGCGGCTACGATCCGGCCCTGGCCACCGGCACCATATGCGCCACCGGCACCCTGGGCCAGATCATCCCGCCCTCAATTGCGCTGGTGCTGCTGGGCGACATTCTTTCCAGTGCTTATCAGCAAGCCCAGCTGAGAATGAATGTTTTCAACCCGGACACGGTATCCGTGGGGGATCTGTTCATAGGCGCCATCATCCCGGGCCTGATGCTGGTGGCACTGTACATCGGCTACGTGAGTCTTTACGCCACACTGCGACCCCGGCACGCGCCGGCTGTGAAAGACCTTGCGCCGGTTTCCCCGCGCGCGCTGGCGGTCGGCCTGGCGCCGCCGCTGCTGCTGATCACAGCGGTATTGGGTTCTATCCTCAGTGGCGCAGCCACACCAACCGAGGCCGCCGGGGTGGGCGCGGTGGGCGCCTTGCTGCTGGCGACAGCAAAACGGCAGATGAACCTGCAGCGGCTGCGTGAGGTCGTCGTCAACACACTGGAAGTCACCTGCATGGTGTTTATGATCCTGATTGGCGCGGCCCTGTTTTCACTGGTGTTTCGCGGCTTCGGTGGCGAGGAGCTGATACACCACTACTTCAACGCCATTCCCGGCGGCGTGACAGGTGCAACGCTGGTGGTGATGCTGGTGATCTTCCTGCTCGGCTTTATCCTCGACTTCATTGAGATCACGTTTGTGGTGGTGCCGGTGGTGGGGCCGGTACTGCTGGCGATGGGCCTGGACCCGGTGTGGCTGGGAATCATGATTGCCATCAACCTGCAGACATCGTTCCTGACACCGCCCTTCGGGTTTGCCCTGTTCTACCTGCGAGGCGTGGCGCCTGCCGATATACCCACCGGCGCTATCTACCGCGGCGTCATTCCTTTTATACTTATCCAGCTCTGTGTACTGGGGATGCTTTTTGCCTGGCCTGGGCTCGCCACCTGGCTGCCCGAGTACCTTGACCACTAGACGCGATCGATTAAAAAGGCCGCAGACGGATTAGCACATGAACGACATCGACAGCACGCCGCTGCCCCAGGGCGAACTGACCCTGCAAACGATCGCCATGCCAAGGGACACCAACGCCAACGGCGACATCTTTGGTGGCTGGCTGCTCTCCCAGATGGACCTCGCCGGCGGCATTGCGGCCGCCGAAGTGGCGAACGGCCGGGTCGCGACCGTTGCTATTGACGGCATGGCCTTCCTGACACCGGTGCATGTAGGGGCGGTAGTAAGCTGTTACACCGATGTACTGGAAATCGGACGCAGCTCTATCCGCATGATGGTCGAAGTCTGGATCAACTCCAAGCACGATGGCGAGCCGATCAAGGTCACCGAGGGCGAGTTCGTATTTGTCGCCATCGACGAAAACGGCCGGACGCGCACGGTAGGCGCGTCCGGCAAATAGACGCTCCCCTCGTGGAGCAGGGAGAACGTAATGCTTGCCCTTTATCCGGCCCCGCTTTTTCGTAGTCTGGCCCCGCTTTTTCGTAGTCTGGCCCCGCTTTTTCGTAGTCTGGCCCCGGCGGTACTCCTGTCGGCGACGATGGTTGCTCCACAGGCCGCCACTGCGGACGCGCTGGCTGAGGCCATCGCCGGAGACCACCGCACCCCCGCCTATGTGAAGCGCGACCAGTACCGGCATCCGCAGCAAACGCTGTCACTGTTCGATGTACAGCCCGATCATACGGTGGTGGAGATCTGGCCCGGCGGTGGCTGGTACACCGAAATTCTCGCGCCCTACCTGCGCAAGAAGGGCAAGCTGATCGCCGCGCACTACGACGCCACGGATACCCAGGCCCGGTACAGACCGCGCTCGCGGGAGGCATTCGAGAATAAACTGGCGGAAAACAGCCGCGTCTACGGCAAGGTCAAGGTGAGCTCTCTCAAGTTCGACGAGACAGAGAAAACGCTTGAAATAGGCGCCGCCGAACCCAACAGCGCGGATCGCGTGCTGACTTTCCGCAGCCTGCACGGCCTGCGTGCCCGGGGCGTGGACACGGTCGCGTTTGCCCACTTCTACGACATCCTCAAGCCCGGCGGCAAGCTGGGTGTGGTGCAGCATATGGCGGACGAAAACCAGGACTGGATGTCCAGAAACGTGGGATATGTGGGCCGCGAGTACGTGATTGCCCTAGCCACCGCCGCCGGCTTCGTGCTGGAGGCAGAGGGCTTTTTCAATCGCAATCCGCTGGATACGAAGCGCTATGAGGCCGGCGTCTGGCAGCTGCCCCCCACCCTGCGAGACCTGAAAACCGAGGAAGAGAAAGCACCCTATCGGGCGATCGGTGAAAGCGAGCGCATGACCCTGCTGTTCAGCAAGCCGGAATGAGTTAGCGAGATTTGCCTGCGGGTGCCTCCAGATCCCGGGCGTTGATGTAGGCCTGCTCGGAGATGTGGTGGTATTCCTTGACCCCTTCGTAAAACTCCAGGAAAGACGCGTAGACCTTGCCCGCCATGGGGTCGCGGGCGGCAAGCGCTGCCACTGCTTCCCTGGAAGCCCGGTGTAGTTCAATCAGTACATCGTCAGGCAGTTTTCGAAGCTGCACGCCATGCACCTCGACCAGTTCCTTGAGGGCACGGTTATTGCGCGCGGTGTACTCATCCAGCATGTCCTGGTTGATGGCCCGGGCAGCCGTTTCCACAATCGCCTGCAGGTCCTGGGGCAGGGCTTCGAACGCTGTCTTGTTCGCGATCACTTCCAGCACCGGCCCGGGCTCCTGCCAGCCGGGATAATAGTAGTAGCGCGCGACTTCGTGCAGCCCCATGGCAAGGTCATTGTAGGGCCCCACCCACTCGGTTGCGTCAATGACCCCGGTTTGCAGCGACGTGTAAAGCTCACCGCCCGGCATAGTGACCGACACGCCGCCCAGCCGGGTAAACACTTCGCCCCCCAGCCCGGGGATGCGCATCTTGAGACCGCGAATATCTGCCATGGAGTTGATTTCGCGATTGAACCAGCCGGCCATCTGCACACCGGTGTTACCCCCCGCCATGGGAATGAGGTTGAAGGGGGCGTATGCCTCGCGCCACAGCTCCAGCCCGCCGCCATAGTGCATCCACGCACTGGCCTCAGCGGCGGTAAAGCCGAAGGGTACGGCGGTAAAGAACACCGAGGACGGCACTTTGCCGGTCCAGTAGTACCCGGCCCCATGACCCATCTCGGCCACGCCCTGGGAGACCGCATCAAATACGCCAAAGGCCGGCACGATTTCCCCCGCGCCATAGACCTGCACCTGCAAGCGGCCACCGCTCATCTCGTCGACAAGCCGGGAGAAGTTTTCTGGCGCCGATCCCAGGCCGGGAAAATTCTTGGGCCAGGTGGTAACCATTTTCCAGCGGATCACCTCCGGCCCGGCACCCTGGTCCCGGGCTGCGCCGGGTCCGCGCCCGGCCCTGTCCAGGGCCCAGCCCGCCAGCGCCGCCAGCAGTGCGGCCAACAGCAGCAACACGAGTACGGGAAGCAGGCGCTGTTCAGTCGTTCCGGCTGTCATCCGTCACCCTCTCTCACATAGCCTGCAGATTGGCGTACTGCACCACCAGCCATTTGCTGCCTTCGGCGTCAAAGTTCACCTCGACCCGGGCATTGCTGCCGCGACCCTCGAAATTCAGCACCACCCCTTCGCCAAACACCTGGTGAAAAACGCGCTGCCCCAGCGTAAGACCTGTATCTGCCGCCTCCGCCGCCCGGCCCACCATCGCCGGACGGGTGATCGTGGTGTTCAACCGAACCTCTTCCATCAGCTCCCCCGGAATTTCGCGGATAAAGCGCGATGGGGCATTGAAGTTCTCGTTGCCGTGCAGGCGCCGGGTCTCGGCGTAGCTGATCACAAGGCGCTGCATGGCCCGGGTGATGCCCACGTAGCAGAGCCGTCGCTCTTCCTCCAGGCGGCCGGGCTCCTCCAGGGACATTCGGTGGGGAAACAGGTTCTCCTCCATGCCCGCCAGGAACACCAGCGGGAACTCCAGCCCCTTGGCCGAGTGCAGGGTCATCAGCTGCACGCTGTCCTCGTGGGCGTCCGCCTGGGCCTCGCCGGCATCCAGGGCGGCATTGTCGAGAAATTCCTGCAGGGGAGACAGCTCCTGGTTTTCCGGCTCAAACTGCCGCGCCGCCGTCACCAGTTCCTGCAGGTTTTCCACCCGCGCCTGGCCACGTTCACCCTTTTCCTTGCCGTGGTAGTCCAGCAGCCCACTGGCCTCCACGATATGTTCGGTCAGCTCTGACAGCGCCAGCTCCGAGGTATCCGAGTCCAGTTCGTCGATAAGCACGCGGAAAGCCTCCAGGGCATTGAGCGCACGGCCGGGCAGGGCCTTTTCCTCCTGTAGCACGGCGATCGCCTGCCACAGCGGCAGTTGTCGCTCCCGCGCGGTATCCCGCAACACATCCAGGGTCTTGCCGCCGATACCCCGGGGCGGCGTATTGATAACGCGCTCCAGCGCAGCATCGTCCGCACGGCTGACGATCAGCCGCATGTAGGCCAGCGCGTTGCGGATTTCCAGGCGCTCGTAAAAGCGCTGTCCCCCGTAGATGCGGTAGGGCATGCCAGCGCGGATCAGGGCTTCTTCCAGAACCCGGGACTGCGCGTTGGAGCGATAGAGAATGGCACTGTCGCTGCGCAGCTGGCCGCCCGCAACCCAGTCCTCAATACGCTCGACAATGAAACGCGCTTCGTCCTGTTCGTTGAAGCCCGCATACAGGGTAATGGCCTCGCCCTGGTTACCCGCGGTCCACAGCTCCTTGCCGAGACGATCAAAGTTGTGGGAAATAACTGCGTTGGCCGCCTGGAGGATGGTTTCCGTGGAGCGGTAGTTTTGCTCCAGTCGTACGGTTTTGACCGGTGCAAAGTCCTCGCTGAAACGCTGGATGTTTTCGATTTTTGCGCCGCGCCAGCCATAAATGGACTGATCGTCATCGCCCACGGCGACAATGGGAATACGCTGCCCCACCAGCACCCTCAGCCAGGCGTACTGGATGGTATTCGTGTCCTGGAACTCATCGACCAGTACGTGTCGAAAGCGCCCGCGGTAATGTTCCAGCAAGTCGGGGTTTTTCAGCCAGAGCTCGTGGGCGCGCAGCAGCAGCTCGGCAAAATCCACCATCCCGCCGCGCTCACAGGCCTCTTCATAGGCGGCATAGATGCGCAACATGACGGTGGCATAGGGGTCCGATGGCGGCGCCTCAATGTGGGCGGCGCGCAGGCCCTCGTCCTTTTGTCCGTTGATGTACCATACCGCTTGCCGCGGCGGCCAGCGCGCCTCATCCAGCTCGAGGTCGCGGCAAATTCGCTTCACCAGCCGCAGCTGGTCGTCGGCGTCGAGTATCTGGAAGTTCTGCGGCAGGCCCGCCTCCTGCCAGTGCGCCTTGAGCAGACGATGCGCCAGGCCGTGAAAGGTGCCCACCCACATACCGTGGGTACCGATAGCCAGCATGTCTTCGATGCGCGAGCGCATCTCTCGCGCCGCCTTGTTGGTAAAAGTCACCGCCAGGATCGACCAGGGCGACAGGCCCTCGGCCTGTATCAACCAGGCAATACGGTGCACCAGCACGCGGGTCTTGCCGCTGCCGGCGCCGGCCAGCACCAGCATGTTCTGGCTTTCAGAGGCTACCGCGTCGCGCTGGGCGTCGTTGAGGGGCTCAAGGATTCGGGTGACGTCCATGGGCGCATTCTAGCGAAATCCTGGTGGGGCTGCTGCGCTATTCAGCGGCTGGAGCCGCGGTTTGCTATTCTGGGTCGTACTGGCTTCCTTCCAATAAGAACAATGTGGGCACGGCCCGTAAACGGGGAGATAACGATATGCAACTCTCACGCTGGTGCTGTAGCGGCACACCACTTCGGCCAATCGTGGGCGGCATCTGTCTGGCCGCCCTGCTGGCGGGCTGCGGCGAATCCCTGATGGAGGCCCAGCAGGACGAAAACGTGGGTCTCGCCGGTGTGTTTCGCGACAGCAACGAACTGATTCCCCGGGACGATACCATTCTCGACCGTCGCCCGGCACCGCCCAACCCGGATCGCAACGCGTATTTTGGCGACCTGCACGTACACACCGCCAACTCGTTTGACGCCTATTCTTTCGGGGCCACCGCCACACCCGCCGATGCTTACCGCTACGCTAAAGGTGCGGCACTCAAACACCCGGTGGGTTTTGAAGTGCGCCTGCAGCAACCGCTGGATTTTTACGCGGTTACCGACCACGCCATGTTCATGGGCGTGGTGAAGGCCGCCGATGTCGATCCGCGCTTCTCGCACTACGACATGGCCTCCCTGATGCACGGCATCAATGACCCGGACAATATGAACAGCGCGAGCCTGTTACAGCGTGGGCGTGCTTTCACCCGCTTCCTGCCGGACATTCTCGACGGCCTGCTGGCCGGGACCATCGACCCCGAAGTCATCAGGACCATCAGTCGCTCCGCCTGGCGCAGCGCGGTGGACGCCGCGGATGACGCCTATGAGCCCGGCCGCTTCACAACCTTCGCCGCCTTCGAGTACACCACGTCATCCAACGACCGGGGCAACCTGCACCGCAATGTCATTTTCAAAGCCACCGACAGGCTGCCCGCACTGCCGTTCTCACGGCTTAATTCACAGAACCCGGAGGGCCTGTGGGACTGGATGGACCGACTGCGCGCTGACGGGATCGAGAGCCTTGCCATCCCGCACAACTCCAACGGATCCAACGGACAGATGTTCCTGCTCACCGACTGGGCCGGCGACCCCATGGACGATGCTTACGGTGAGCAACGCCTGCGCAACGAACCGCTGGTGGAGGTCACCCAGGTCAAGGGCACCTCGGAGACCCACCCCCTGTTGTCCAGGAACGACGAGTGGGCCGGATTTGAAATCGCACCCTACCGTGTGGCCACCAAGCTCTACAGCGAGCCCGCCGGCGGCTATGTCAGGGACGCCTACCTGCGCGGCCTGGACCTTAAGCAACAGGGCATCTACAACCCCTACCGCTTCGGCCTGGTGGGCGCCACGGATACACACACCGGCGCGGCCTACCCGGAAGAGAGCAACTACCACTCGAAAACCGGCATGCTGGACGGCACCGCTGAACGCCGCGGTTCGGTTCCCGCCAGTTTCCTCAACGGGGTGATCGCCCGCCTCGTGGACAGCAGCACACTGGTGGAGGTAGAGGGGCGGGACTACCTGCAGATCTCGTCGTTTGAATACTGGTCGGCGTCCGGGCTGACAGGCGTGTGGGCAGAGGAGAATACCCGCGAGTCGATCTACGGCGCCTTTCGCCGCAAGGAGACCTTTGCCACCAGCGGACCGCGCATGCGGCTTCGCTTCTTTGCCAGCCCCACGCTCTCGGCATCAGCGCTGGAGGCACCGGACCTGCTACGCCAGGCCTACGCAAGCGGGGCGACCATGGGCGGCGAACTGGTCGCCGGCGACACGCCACCGCTGTTTATTGGCTGGGCAACAGCGGACAGCTACTCCGCACCCCTGCAGCGACTGCAAGTCATCAAGGGCTGGCTGGAACAGGGCGAACACCGGGAGCAGGTGTACGACATTGCCTGCAGCGACGGCCTCGCGGTAGACACCGAGACCCATCGCTGCCCGGACAACGGTGCCCGGGTAGACCTGTCAGACTGTTCTACTTCGGCGAACACGGGGTCGGCCGAACTCAAGGCCGCCTGGCGCGATCCGGATTACCGTCCCGGGCAGGACGCATTCTACTACCTGCGGGTGCTGGAGAATCCGACCTGCCGCTGGTCAACCTGGGATGCGATACGCGCGGGCGTGGCACCGCGTCCCGACCTGCCCGCCACCATTCAGGAGCGCGCCTGGTCGTCTCCTATCTGGTTGAGCGCAACAGCATCAAGTAGCGCACCAGTGCTGTGACTTCCTCGTGCGGGGCCCAGCGCCCCGGGTGTTACTCCACGGTCACGGATTTGGCGAGGTTGCGCGGTTGGTCCACGTCGGTGCCCTTCATATCGGCCACGTGGTAGGCGAGCAACTGCAGGGCGACGGTATGGATGAAGGGCATGATCAGGTCGGGGCCGTGGGGCACGCCTATCACCCGGGTCCCCGGCTCGCTGCTGAAGCCGGCTGCCTCGTCGGCAAACACGAACAGCTCACCGCCTCTGGCGCGTACCTCTTCCAGGTTGGATTTCAGCTTTTCCAGCAATTCGTTACTGGGCGCCACGGCGACCACCGGCATGTCACGGTCTACCAGCGCCAGCGGTCCGTGTTTCAATTCGCCCGCGGGATAGGACTCGGCGTGAATATAGGAAATCTCCTTGAGCTTGAGCGCACCCTCCATGGCGATGGGGTAGTGAATACCGCGGCCCAGGAACAGGCTGTTGAAGCGCCCTACAAATTCCTCTGACACCTGGCGTATGGCGCGATCGCTGCGCAGGGTGGCGCGGATCAGGTTGGGCACCTGCCGCAGGGTGTCGGCGAAGTCGCGGCAAGCATCTGCGTCCAGCCTGCGGTGACGGCCCAGCGCCAGTGTCAACAGCAGGAAGGCCGCGAGCTGCGTGGTGAAAGCCTTGGTGCTGGCCACCCCGATCTCCACACCGGCGCGCGTCTGGAACACCAGCTGGGATTCCCGCTGCAGCGCACTGTTGGCTGTATTGATAATCGCCAGCGTGGCGAGGAATTCATCCGGGGCCACGTTGCGCAACGCGGCCAGGGTATCCGCGGTCTCACCGGACTGGGACACGGTCACCAGCAGGGTGTCGGCGTGCGCCACACGGCGTCGATAGCGAAATTCACTGGCGACTTCCACCTCACACGGGATGCCTGCCCACTCCTCTAACCAGTAGCGCGCCACCAGACCGGCGTGAAAGCTGGTACCGCAGGCAACAATCTGCACCCCCTTGACCCTGGCAAACAACTCGGCGGCACCGTCGCCGAACGCCGTGTCCAGTCGCTGCGGATCAAAACCCTGGGGGGGCAGCGCGGAGGCCAGGGTAGCCTCTATCGCCTCGGGCTGCTCGTAGATCTCCTTGTACATGTAGTGCGCGTGATCGCCACGCTCGGCCGTTTCGACCACGTCCGACAAACTCTCCACGGGCCGCTCGAGCGGTGCGCCATTGCCGTCAAACAGCGTGATCGAGGTGGGGGTAAGCAGCGCCAGGTCACCGTCTTCCAGATAGATAAAGCTGTCGGTTACCTGGCGCAGTGCCAGCTGGTCGGAGGCGAGAAAGTTCTCCCCGATACCCACGCCGATCACCAGCGGGCTGCCGCGGCGGGCCGCCATAATCTGCTCGGGAAAACACGCGTCGATCACCGCCAGGGCGAATGCACCTTGCAGTCGCGGCAGTACGTCCATCATCGCCTCGCGCAGGTCCATACCGGACCCCATGGCCTGGGACAGCAGCAAGGCCACCAGTTCGGTATCCGTTTCGGAAATGGGCTGGATGTCGGCGGCTTTCAGTTGCTCGCGCAGCGCCGCGTGGTTCTCGATGATGCCGTTGTGCACCAGCGCCAGGCGATTGTCCGCCGTGTGGGGGTGCGCGTTGACCTGACTGGGTTTGCCGTGGGTGGCCCACCGGGTGTGGGCGATACCGGTACAGCCGTGAATGGGATGCTGTTTCTGCAGGGCCTCCAGCGCGGCCACCTTGCCGGTCTGTTTGTGCAGTAACAGGCTGCCGTCGTTGTCGACCAGTGCCATACCGGCGGAGTCGTAGCCGCGATACTCCAGGCGACGCAGCCCTTCCAGCAGGATGCCCGAGACCTCACGGCGCGCCGCGGCCCCAACAATGCCGCACATACTAGCGCTCTTCGTCGATGTCTGTAGGGCGCGAGGACGCTGCGCTCGCGTCACTGCCCGGGCGCTGCCAACCGTCCAGGTTGCGTTGGCGGGCGCGGGAAACCGCCAGCTGACTCTCCTGCACCGGCTTGGTAATAGTGGAGCCCGCGCCGACAAAACCACCGTCGGCAATGGAGACCGGTGCCACCAGGGTGGTGTTGGAGCCGACAAACACGGTGTCACCAATGACGGTCTTGTGCTTGCTGCTGCCGTCGTAGTTGCAGGTGATGGTACCCGCGCCCACATTGACCTGTTCGCCCATTTCCGTGTCGCCGATGTAGCTCAGGTGATTGACCTTGCTGCCGGCACCCAGTGTTGATTTCTTGGTTTCCACGAAATTACCGATGCGCACCTCGGGCCCCAGCACGGTTTCAGGACGCAGCCGCGCGTAGGGACCCACCACGCAATCGGCGGCGGTTTTTACACCCTCCATATGCGTGAAAGGACGGATGGTTGTGCCCGGGCCAATGTCGCAGTCAATCAGCACACAGTTGGCCCCGATGCTGACCCTGTCCGCCAGACGGTTGCGCCCTTCAAACAGGCAGTTCACGTCGATGGAGACGTCCTGCCCGCAATCGAGCTGGCCCCGGATGTCCAGGCGACTGGTATCTGCCACGGCCACGCCTGCCAGCAGCAGTTCTGCACCCCGGCGCCGCTGGTACTCACGCTCCAGGCGATTGAGCTGCACCCGGTCGTTCACCCCCAGCACCTCAATTTCTGTCGGGGCAGATGCGGTAGCGACGGGTATGCCCTCGCGAATCGCCAGCCGCAGCACGTCGGGAAGGTAGTACTCACCCTGGGCATTGTTGTTGCCAACCTGTGGCAGCAACTGCTTCAGGTGATGTGCGGGTGCAGCCAGAATGCCGGTATTGATCTCGTTAATCAGCAGTTCCTTGGCGGTGGCGTCCCGTTGCTCCACCACGCCCACCAGCTTGCCTTTGCGGGTGCGGACAACGCGGCCGTAGCCATTCGGGTCGTTCACCCGCGCCGTCAACAGCGCAGGCCCGGTGCTGGCCTCGACCAGCAGCTGCTTGAGGGTGTCGGGATTGACCAGGGGCACGTCGCCGTACAGCACCAGCACGGTGGCATCGTCGTCTATGCCCGGGAGGGCCTGCAGCACCGCGTGGCCGGTGCCCAACTGCTCCGTCTGCTCCACCCAGTTCAGGGACGCACCCGCAAACGCATCGCGAACCGCATCGGCACCGTGCCCCACGACCACATGGCAGTTATTCGGCGACAGGGCCCGGGCGCTGTTGATCACGTGCTGCAGCAGCGTCATGCCCCCGACGCTGTGCAGCACCTTGGGGCGCGTCGATTGCATGCGCTTGCCGGCACCGGCGGCGAGGATGATGATATCCAGCTTCATTTATACGTCCCGATCTGGAGGTGCGCTGAGTGGCTACCCCGGCCCCGAAATGCGAATTATCTTTTGCGCTATAAAGGTTTACAACCAGTTTTGTCATAGAATAATTGACAACCAGTGACAAAAAGGCCGGCCGCATCATGCAACTGGACAGCCTGCGCAGCCTCGACCTCAGCGAGCGCGAGGTGCAAATCTACCACGCCCTGTTGCAGCTCGGGCCGGCGTCAATTCGCGACGTCGCCGCCGAAGCGGGGCTGAACCGGGGCACCACCTACGAGACGCTGAAGCTGCTCGCCACCCGGGGCATAGTCAGCTACGCGCCACGCGGCAAGCGGCGGGTGTTCCAGGCGGAGGACCCGGAGCGCCTGCTGGCCCTGGGCGAACGCAAGCAACAGGCCCTGGAACAGGCGCTGGAAAGCCTGCGGCGAGACATCATTCCCGCGTTGAAGGCGGTGCAACCCGCGGCGATTGAGGACAGCGTGCGCTTCTACGAGGGTGACGATGGCGTGGAGCTGGTGCTGCGCGACCTGCTGGACTCTACCGAACGCATGTCGCAGCCCGCCTACGCGGTCATTTCCACCCGGACCCTGCGGGAACACCTGTATCGACCCTTCCCCAACTTCACCCGCCAGCGGGTCCAGCGCGGGATTCATGTGCGGGTTATTGCCGTGGGTGAGGGCGGCGACGAGGCCGAACTGGCGGAGCGCAAATGGCTGCCGGCGGAGCAAGGCAGCGACGCCTCCTACATTGCTATTTACCCGCCCAAGGTGGCGATCATCACCCTGGGGCAGAAGAACTACCCTGGCGTCATCGTGATCGAGTCCGCCGCCATCGCCAGCACCCAGCAGCTGATGTTCGACACCCTGTGGG
>JAZBPS010000290.1:0-3443 GCA_036353375.1 Halieaceae bacterium
AAACCTGCGCGAGGGAATCGAGGGCTACCACATGACGTTGCGGGACTCCGGTGCAAGACCCGTTAAGGCAAGTGATGGCGAACGCCAGCGGGGCTCCATGGCTACAAAGCTAAAGCGTGGGACTGTAAGCGTCACGATCAGTATCGGTGTGGCGGAGCGCAGCGATGCGTCGCCGACGCCCGAAGACGTGATCAAGGCCGCTGATCAGCAGCTCTACCGCGCCAAAAAAGCAGGGCGCAACCGTGTTTGCTCGGCGTAGGCGTCAGTGGACGCGGGCGACCCGGAAGGCCTGTTTCCGGACATAATCAGGGATGTCTGACAGGGGCACAGCGGGGCTGTAATAGTAGCCCTGAACCTGCTGGCAGCTGATGGAATTCAGGAAATCAACCTGGTCGCGACTTTCCGCGCCCTCTGCGATCACCTCGAGATCCAGGCGCTGCGCCATATCGATGATCATCATGCAAACCGCCTGCTGGTGACGGTTGCCGCTCACTTCGCGGACAAAGCTCCGGTCAATCTTCAGCGCCGAGATGGGCAGATTCGTCATGTGAGACAGCTGGGAGAAGCCTGTGCCGAAATCATCCAGCGAGAAAGAGTGCCCGCGCGCTTTCAGTTCGTTCATACGCAGCCGGGTTTCCGAAGGGCATTTCAGCACGGTGCTCTCGGTCAGCTCGAACTCCAGTCGACGTGGATCGATGCCCGAGCGGTTTACGATGCATTTAACAATCTCGGGGAACTGATCGTCCTGAAACTGGGAAAACGAGACATTCACCGCGATGTCGATAGAGGTCAGTCCCTGTTCGTCCAACCACTTGATCGCCTCGCAGGCTTTCTCAGTGACCTTGTATCCCAATTTTCGCATCAGCCCCATATCTTCACAGGCGGGCAGGAACTCGTCCGGGGTCAGCACGCCGCGGTGCGGATGGTTCCAGCGTATCAGTGCTTCCAGTCCCACGACCTGCTCGTAAGGGAGGTCGATACGGGGCTGGAAATGCAGTTCAAATTCATCCCGGCGCATGGCCTGGCGAATGTCGCCGGCAAGGCCCGTGGCCTGGTCCAGCGCGCCAAAGCTCAACTGGTCGCGGAACAGGAAGTATTTGTTCCCGTCTACGGATTTTGCCTGCAGCATGCTGCTGCGGGCGGCCTCTACCATGTCTTCGAACTGCGTGCCGTGGTCGGGACACAGAGACCCGCCGGCGGAGACCTCAATGGACACAGCGGTGCCGTTAACATCAATGGGCTCGCGCAGCACCTCCATGAATTTCTCGACAATGCGCGTGAGGTTGGCCTCATCGCGCACATCTTCGAGGCAGATGGCAAACTGGTCGGCGCCCAGACGCGCGATCGAATCCATACTGCGTTTTCGCGCTGACAGCCGCGCGAACACTGTCTGGATAATGCTGTCCGCAGCCCCTTCTCCGTGGTCGTCGTTGAGCTGGGTGAACTTGTCGATGTCCAGATACAGCAGGCCGGTTTTGAAGTGGTAGCGCTGCGAGCGCTCAATGGCGCGCTCCACGTGGGCCCGCAGCCCGCTTCGGTTCAGGGCACCGGTGAGGGGGTCGCGGTTGGAAAGCTGTCGTATCTGTGCCTGGGCCTGTCCCAATTCAATGCTGTAGTCGAGTATGCGATGCAGCAGCTCGTCCTGCAGGTTGCCGCGCACCAGGAAATCCCTCGCGCCCAGCCCGCGAAGTCGCTGGCGGGTTGCCTCACTGGCTTCTGAGAGCAGTAGTATCAGCGGTGCTGTCACCTCGTGCTTCTGGGCCAGCCGGAGCAGGTATTCGGTTTCCGGGGCCTGGGCGATGATCACCGCATCGATGCGCTCGTCCAGCAGGGCGTCGATGGGCCGGTCCAGGGCGGAGGCGATTTCTGTAGTAAACCGATGGGGCACTGCGCGATCCAGCGACCCTTTCAGCAGCAGCTGGTCCGCCGCATCCTCAGCAATCACGAGTACCGTTTTAAGGCTCATGTCTTCCCCTTTATGGCCTTTTGCGCGTGTTCAGGCGCTCCGTGGGTTTGACTCTCTGCCGCATGGCGCCTGGTTTACTGTGGTGTAATCCGTGCCACAGGTATGAGTGCCAACCAACATATTTTTATATATTACAGCAGGTTATATACATGTATTGATAAAAATTCTAGAGAAAGTTGTATAAATATCCGAAATTGCAGCAATTATCGTTTGTGAGCCATCGGGGTGTCTGGTCTCGTATCAAGCCACAAATAGTGGCCAAGGCCGCGTCTGTGTTAAACTTCGCGGCCGTTTTTTCGGTAACCCCGGTTATGAGCATTGCCAGCGATCGCCTCGTCGCCATACGGCAGCAGGTCGAAGCCCATCTGGACAGAACAGAAGAAAGCCGCCTCAGTGATGCCGAGGCGGCGCAGCTGCGTGAGCAGATCAAGGCGCGCCTGAAGGCTGAGGATGCGGTACTGGTGGCGCACTATTACACGGCACCTGAAATCCAGGCGCTGGCCGAGGAAACCGGCGGTTGCATCAGCGACTCCCTGGAGATGGCCCGATTCGGTCACGATCACGCGGCGAGCACCCTGGTGGTCGCCGGCGTTCGCTTCATGGGGGAGACCGCGAAAATTCTCACACCCCACAAGCGGGTGCTGATGCCCACGCTGGAAGCCACATGTTCACTGGACATCGGCTGTCCAGCGGACGAGTTCTCCGCATTTTGCGATGCACACCCGGACCGCAAGGTGGTGGTGTACGCCAATACCTCGGCCGCGGTAAAAGCCCGCGCCGACTGGGTGGTTACCTCCAGCATCGCACTGGATGTGGCGTCGCATCTTCACGCCCAGGGCGAGAAAATCATCTGGGCGCCAGACAAACATCTGGGGGATTACGTGCGTCGCCAGACGGGAGCCGACATCCTCATGTGGGATGGCGCCTGTATTGTGCATGAAGAGTTCAAGGCGCGGGGCCTGCGCGACCTCAAGGCGGTCTACCCGGACGCCGCGGTGCTGGTGCATCCGGAATCCCCGGCCAACGTGATCGAGCTTGCAGACCGTGTTGGCTCCACCACGCAAATCATCAAGGCGGCCCAGGAAATGCCCCAGCGGCAGTTTATCGTCGCGACCGATCAGGGCATCTTCTACAAAATGCAGCAGGCCGTGCCCGATAAGGAGCTGATCATTGCCCCGACTGCGGGCAAAGGAGCAACCTGCCTCAGCTGTGCCAACTGTCCCTGGATGGCGATGAACGAGCTGGAAAGCCTTGCCCAGGTGTTCGACCGGGGTGATAACGAAATTTTTGTCGACCCGGCGGTGGGCGAGCGCGCCATGGTGCCGCTGCAGCGTATGCTGGATTTCGCCAGGAGTCTGAACACCGGCGTCGTGGGCCGGGCCTGATCGAGTCGCGCAGATAGGGTCGCCCGGACAGGGTCGCCCGGACAGGGTCGCCCGGACAGGGTCGCCCGGACAGGGTTGCCCGGATAGGGTCG
>JAZBPS010000291.1:0-34997 GCA_036353375.1 Halieaceae bacterium
ACCGACGCGGGCATAACGCTCCGCCTTGTCGGTGATGCGGTAGGCTTCACCGAGTTCGGCCTTGACGCTGCCCTCGACGCGGCCCAGCAAGTCCTGATCGACCTCCGGCGCGCTCCACTCCCAGGCAGGCTTTCCGGCTTCGTTAGCGAGCTCCTGTACAGCCTTGATAACGGTTTGCATTTCCTGATGGGCGTAAAGTACGGCGCCCAGCATCTGGTCCTCGCTGAGCTCCTGCGCTTCGGATTCGACCATCAGTACCGCTTCGTCCGTGCCAGCAACCACCATATCCAGCTTGCTGTTCTCAAGCTGTGAGTAGGTGGGATTGAGGATGTAGCCTCCCTCATCGGTAAAGCCGACGCGCGCAGCGCCTATGGGGCCGCTAAAGGGCACACCGGAGATGGCCAGCGCAGCAGACGTGCCGATCATGGCGGGAATATCCGGATCGATCTCCGATTCAGCGGACATCACCGTGCAGACCACCTGCACTTCATTCATAAACCCGTTGGGAAACAGCGGGCGGATGGGCCTGTCGATCAGGCGTGAGGTCAGGGTCTCTTTCTCCGAGGGGCGGCCTTCGCGCTTGAAGAAACCACCGGGGATCTTGCCCACAGAGTAGGTCTTCTCGATGTAGTGCACGCCCAGCGGGAAAAAGTCCTGGCCGGGCTTCTGGGTTTTCATTGCGACAACGGTGCAAAGCACCGCGGTGTTTTCAACCGTTACCAGCACGGCGCCCGTGGCCTGCCGTGCAATACGACCCGTTTCCAGGGTGACTGTCTGGTCACCGTATTTAAATGTCTTTGTGACGGGATTCATTAAATTCTCCAATTCCAATAATGACACCGCCGGCGCTGCGGCCGGCGGAATCGTGAACGTTAGCGACGCAGGCCCAGACGTTTGATGAGGCTGCTGTAGCGCTCAGTGTCCTTGCGCTTGAGGTAGTCCAGTAGCTTGCGGCGCTGGTTGACCATGCGAATCAGGCCGCGACGGGAGTGGTGATCGCGCTTGTGGGACGAGAAATGCCCCTGCAGCTGCTGGATGTTGGCGGTCAAGAGGGCCACCTGCACTTCGGGAGAACCCGTGTCGCCGTCAGCCAGTTGATACTCTTTCACGATATCTGCTTTTTCTGTTGCACTCAGTGCCATGTTGTTTTCCTCAGGTAATATGCCCGGGATGACACGCCCCACTGGCGTCGACCATCCATTCATAAAAAGAGCCTGCCCGTGCATATTTACAGACAGGTTCGCGCTGGCCCGGCCTCACTACCGGGTTCCAGCTATCAGTCGACGCGGCGCCACGCGCCCGTCGTCCAATATTTCTCCAACGCCCAGGAACTCGCCGCTTTCCAGGCCCACTCTCACCATGCCGCTGCAGGGGGAGTTGGGCACCAGTACCGGCTGTCCCTGGCGAATATAAAATCCGCCGGCCTCACTGACCCGCACCAGGGGCAGTTCGCCCAGCGCCGCGTCCAGCGGCTTGAGCAGACTGTCCATCTCTGCGATCGCCCCGCTGGACCGCAATGCTTCCAGCGTCTCCAGTGACACCATGCCCGCCTCGTCAAACGGACCTGCCTGGGTTCGACGCAGCGCGGCCACATGGCCGCCTACGCCAAGCGCCTCGCCCAGATCCTCGGCGATTGACCGCACGTAGGTTCCCTTGCTGCAGCGGATGCTTACGTCCAGCTGCGGCTGCGGACCGGGCCGGAAGGCTGTCATCGCCAGCTCGTGGATGACGACGCGGCGCGATTTGCGCTCTACTTCCTTTCCCTGCCGCGCGAGCTTGTACAGCGGCTGGCCCTGGTGCTTTAGCGCCGAATACATGCTCGGCGTTTGCTCAATCTCACCGCGAAAGGCGGCCAGCGCAGCGGCGACATTATCCTTATCCAGGTGCCCGGCATCCAGTGTTGCAAGCACTTCACCTTCGGCGTCGCCGGTGGTTGTTTTCACACCGAGGACGAAGGTGCTGGTATAGGCCTTGTCCGCATCCAGCAGAAATCGCGAAAACTTGGTCGCCTCACCGAAACACAGCGGTAAAACACCTGTGGCCAGCGGATCCAGACTGCCGGTGTGGCCGGCCTTGGCCGCCTGCAGGCAGCGCTTGGCCGCTTGCAGCGCCTGGTTTGAACTCATGCCCAGGGGCTTGTCCAGAACCAGGATGCCGTCTACGTTGCGCTTCGCCGATCGCTGCGGCGCCGCGCCTTTCATGGGTCGCCGGCCTCGTTGTCATGGGCGTGGTCAGAGGCCACTGCCCGCTGGATCAGGTCCTCCATGTGGCGACCCCTGCCGACGCTCTCATCGAACACAAAGCGCAGGGTGGGCACCGTGCGCAGGGTACTGTCCCGTGACAGCTGGCTGCGCAGGAAGCCGGCGGCCTTGTTAAGCGTCTCGGTAACCTCCTGGGCCTGCTCGGCGTTGTCCTTGCCCATCACCGTGTAGAACACGCGTGCGTGCGCAAGATCCTTACTGACCTCCACATCGGTCACGCTGACCATCGCGACCCTGGGGTCACGCATGTGCAGCTGTATGTGCTGGGCAAGCTCCTGTCGCAGATAGTCTGCGACCCGGTCCGTGCGGCTGTAATCCCTCGCCATCAGGCGCACAGCCCGGCGGCGGGGTTGCCGGCCTGGCGACTAGAGGCTGCGAGCAACTTCCTTCACCTCGTAAACCTCTATCTGGTCTCCCGCCTGGACGTCGTTGTAGTTCTTCACGCCGATACCGCACTCGAGGCCTTTCTTCACCTCGTTGGCATCGTCCTTGAAGCGGCGCAGTGATTCCAGTTCGCCCTCGTAGATCACCACGTTATCCCGCAGCACGCGTATCGGCTTGGACCGATAAACCGTGCCTTCCGTCACCATGCAGCCTGCGATCGCGCCCAGCTTGGGAGAGCGGAATACTTCACGCACCTCGGCGATGCCCACGATTTCCTCGCGCAGCTCAGGTGCCAGCATGCCGCTGAGGGCCTGCTTAACGTCGTCGATCAGATCGTAAATAACGTTGTAGTAACGCAGATCCAGGTTCTCGTCCTCGACGAGCTTGCGCGCAGCGTTGTCGGCCCGCACGTTAAAGCCGAATATCACCGCATTCGCCGTCATCGCGAGGGTGACGTCTGTTTCAGCGATACCGCCTACGCCGGAGGAGACGATATTGACATCGACTTCTTCATTGCCAAGCTCCAGCAGCGCTGACTGCAGGGCCTCGAGGGACCCGCGAACGTCCGCTTTTACCACCACATTAAGTGTGCGCTTCTCGCCTGCCGTCATACTTTCGAACATGTTGTCCAGCTTGGCGGCCTGCTGGCGCTGCAGGCGCGTATCGCGCAACTTCTCCTGGCGGAACAGCGCGATCTCGCGGGCACGCTTCTCGCTATCAACCACGGCGAAGGGGTCGCCGGCATCCGGCGTACCGTCGAGTCCCAGTATTTCCACCGGGATTGACGGGCCCGCCTCGTCGACCGGATTGCCGTTTTCGTCCAGCATGGCCCGAACCCGGCCAAACTGTACGCCCGCCAGCACGATGTCACCCTGCCTGAGAGTGCCGCTTTGTATCAGCAGGGAAGCCACGGAACCGCGACCCTTGTCGAGGCGAGATTCGATCACCAGACCCTGCGCAGGCACATCCCGGGGTGCTTTCAGTTCCAGCAACTCGGCCTGCAGCAATACGGCGTCCAGCAGTGCGTCGATACCTTCACCGGTGTGGGCAGACACACTGACAAACTGTGTATCGCCACCCCACTCCTCGGGTATCACCTCTTTCGCTGCCAACTCGTTCTTGACGCGATCAGGATCAGCCCCTTCCTTGTCGATCTTGTTGACCGCGACGATCAGCGGAACCTCAGCCGCCTTGGCGTGCTGAATTGCCTCCTCGGTCTGGGGCATCACCCCGTCGTCGGCGGCAACCACCAGAATCACGATATCCGTGCTTCTGGCGCCCCTGGCCCGCATGGCGGTAAACGCCGCGTGGCCGGGTGTATCGAGAAAGGACACCATGCCGTGACCGGTCTCAACGTGGTAGGCACCGATGTGCTGGGTAATGCCACCGGCCTCACCGTCTGCCACCTTGGTTTTGCGGATGTAATCCAGCAAGGATGTTTTGCCGTGGTCGACGTGGCCCATAACAGTCACCACCGGCGCACGCGGCTCATCCGTTCCCTCGTGCTGGGCGAGTGTTTCTACCAGCTGCTCCTCAATGGCATCGTCGCTTACGGTCTTGTAGGAGTGACCCAGCTCTTCAATCACGAGGATGGCGGTGTCCTGGTCCACCATCTGGTTGATGGTTGCCATGACGCCCAGCTTCATCAGCTCCTTGATCACCACGCCGGCCTTCACCGACATCTGCTGCGCGAGATCGCCAACGCTGATGTTGTCACCCAGCGCAACTTCCCGTACGCGCTGTTCTGTCGGCATCTCAAAACCGTGTTTGCCGTGCTCTTCGTGGGGGCGCGCTGCGGCGGCTTTCTTGCGCGAACCGCGACGACGGACGATGCCTCGCTCGGCAGCCTCCAGCTGGTTGATCGACAGGTTGTGTCCGCGCTGCTTGCCACGCACCTGTTCGCCCAGACGGTCACTGCGCCCGGCTTTCTTCTTGCTGAAACGCTCGTCTTCCGGCTTGTCCTGCTTGGGTGCCTCGTGCAGCCGCTTGGGTCGCGCAGCGCCCTTGTCAGGCGCATCAACCGGCGCTGCAGCGGCAGCGGCGGCCTTGCGGGCTTCCTCTTCTTTCTTCGCTTTCAGCGCGGCTTCGCGCTCGGCCTGCTCCGCCTCTTCCTGCTTGCGGCGCTTCTCCGCCGCCTGGCGGCGCAGCACCTCGGGATCGACATCAACACCGGCGGCCGTCTCGGGCTCGGCTGCGGTTTCAGCCACTACCGGTGCCACCTCTGGCTCGGGTGTTGCAGGCTCCGGCACAACCTCAGGTTGAATCTCTTCTGCGGCTGCGTCCTGGTCGCGCTTGACGTAGGTGCGCTTCTTGCGGACCTCAACGTTGACCGTCTTCTTGCCCTGGGATGAAGGGCTTTTCAGCGTGCTGATGGTCTTGCGCTTCAGCGTAATTTTCTTTGGCGCTTTCTCGGACTCACCGTGACTGCGCTTGAGGTAGGCCAGCAAAGTCTTCTTGTCTTCATCAGACACAGCCTCGTCAGCCTGGGTGTGGGGCAGCCCGGCTTCACCCATCTGCGTTAGCAGGCGGTCTACCGATGCTCCCACGACTTCAGCGAGTTGCTGTACTGTGACTTGGGCCATGCAATATCTCCTGTATTCCCTGATTCAGTTTGCGTGCGTCAGCTCAGGACGCCTCGGCCTCGGCACTGCCCTCGGCGTCTTCGCCATTGGCAGCATCAGCTTCTGCAAACCAGGGTGCGCGGGCCGTCATGATGAGCTCACCCGCACGTTCTTCGGTCATGTCTTCTATATCCAGCAGGTCTTCAACGGCCTGCTCGGCAAGGTCTTCCATGGTGACAATCTGCCGGCTCGCCAGGATGTAGGCGAGGTGGCGATCCATACCGTCCATGTTGAGCAGGTCTGCGGCCGGCTCGTTCTCGCCCAGCTGCTCCTCTGAGGCAATTGCCTGGGTCAGCAGGGCGTCCTTGGCGCGGGCGCGCAGCTCCTCTGCAATCTCATCGTCAAAGCCTTCAATGCCGGACATCTCTTCCAGCGGCACATAGGCCACCTCTTCCAGCGTGGTGAAGCCCTCTTCCACGAGGATTTCCGCGACTTCCTGATCCACGTCCAGCTGTTCGCAGAACATGCCAATCACCGCACCCGCTTCCTGCTCGTGCTTGTCAGCCGCTTCCTCGGTGCTCATCACATTGATGGACCACCCGGTCAGCTCTGCCGCCAGCCGCACGTTCTGGCCGCTGCGACCAATGGCCTGGGCGAGGTTATCCTCGTTCACGGCGACGTCCATGGTGCCACTGTCTTCATCGACAACAATGGATTCAACCTCTGCGGGCGACATGGCATTGATCACCAGCTGGGCGGGGTTGTCGTCCCACAGGACTATGTCCACGCGCTCGTTATCCAGCTCATTGGAGACGGCCTGCACGCGGGAACCGCGCATACCGACACAGGCGCCCACAGGGTCGATGCGCCCGTCGTTGGTTTTCACTGCAATCTTGGCCCTGGAGCCAGGGTCGCGAGCGGCGGCGCGAATCTCGATCACCTCTTCGGCGATTTCCGGCACTTCAATCTTGAACAATTCGATCAGCATGGCCGGGCAGGCACGGCTGAGAATCAGCTGCGGACCGCGGCTCTCTTCGCTGATTTCCATGAGGATGGCGCGAACCCGGTCGTTAACGCGAAATGTCTCACGGCCGACCAGCTGCTCGCGCGGCAGCAGGCCTTCGGCGTTATTGCCCAGGTCCACAATCACGTTGTCCCGGGTGACTTTCTTGACGGTGCCAGCGAGGAGCTCCCCCACCCTGTGCTGATATTCCTCAACGACCTGCGCGCGCTCTGCGTCCCGCACTCGCTGCACGATAACCTGTTTTGCCGTCTGGGCAGCGATACGACCAAAGCCGACGTTCTCCACGATTTCCTCGTGGATATCGCCCACCTTCAGGTCGGGATTGACCTCGGCGGCCTCTTCCGTGGTGAACTGGGTACCCAGCAGCGCCATTTCGTCATCCGGTACCACCAGCCAGCGACGCTTGGTCACGTAATCACCGCTCTGGCGGTCGATGGTGACTTCAATATCCGCTTCTTCGTCGTAGCGCTTCTTGGTTGCTGTGGCCAGCGCCAGCTCAATCGCCTCGAAAATGATGTCCTCTGAGACACCCTTCTCCGCCGATACCGCTTCAGCAACTAACAGGATTTCCTTGTTCATGCTCTTCTCGCCTGTGCACCCGGGGTGCGTTGTCTACCGGTTTCCCGGGAGTGAATTCACGCCGCTTACAACCGCGGCTTCACCTGCGCTCTATCTATGGCGCTGTGGGGAAGCAGAAATTCGTGATCCTCCACCTGTACGATCACGTCCTCTCCCTCCAGACCTTTCAGTGTGCCCTTGAACTTGCGTCTACCTTCAAAAGGCCGACGCAACCTGATCTCTATCCACTCGCCGATGTACTGCGCGTACTGGTCGAGCCGGAACAGGAGCCTGTCCACACCGGGGGAGGACACCTCCAGGGTGTACTCCCCGGTTATCGGATCCTCCACGTCCAGCACCCCACTCACGTGGTGGCTGACCGCGGCGCAATCGTCCACGCTGACACCGTTTTCGCTGTCTATATAAAGCCGCAACGTGCTGTGTCGCCCCTGGGCAAGGTATTCCATACCCCACAGGGAAAAACCCAGCGCCTCAACCGTGGGCCTGAGCAGCTCTGCGATGGTCTCTTCCCGACTGGCCACCCAATCTCCCTTACGTGCGCTTGATTCGGGCGACTACCCGTCGGCCAACTTTTTTTTAGCCAATAAAAAACCCCTGTAAAGGGGCTTCTTATCAGACGTCAGGAAAACTGACGTAGCGTTGGCAACGAGCGTGGGTATCGGACCACACGATCTCGCTGTCTGCCGGCGCGTCCTTACAGGATCACGCCAGCGTTCGGAAGCGCACTATCCACACCATCAATGTGATACGTGCAATGTGCGTATGCCCTGAGGCACTGCGCACGACTTCCTCAACGTTTGGTAGCGGGGGCCGGATTTGAACCGACGACCTTCGGGTTATGAGCCCGACGAGCTACCAGGCTGCTCCACCCCGCAACAAAAACTCGTCTCCTGACAAAAGCCCCTGGGCTTTTTGTCATCGGGTATGACTTACGTCCTACCCGAAAGGGCGCTAATTATAGGGAGGCACCATGCAACGGTCAACAGAATACCGTCACTGTGTGTGCAGGCGTCCCGGACAGTGCTGCACAAACGACGTATATTGCGCGCGTCGCCGTTAGCCACGGGCTCGTGCTGCTCTGGAAACCCCTGTTCGCCAGCATTATCCGCATCAGACCTTGACGCGTTGGATGCAGACACGCCGTAAACCCATCCCTGGGGGCTCGACGGCGGCCTCCATGCCGCCGACGGTCTGCACCCAACGCATCAAGGCCTCACGCTCACATCCCGCAACCTGAGGTATCGGCGAAGCGCATTCAAAAAACTATGGGCTCACGGCGCAAAGCGTCAGCGCCTGCAATGCCTTACAAGGAAATGAAATAGAAAAGATGCGGACCTGAATTTCACAGACTTAGCGGGAGTGGGGATCTCGAAAAGTGCGCGCTGGAATCTGACTCCATCCGCTCTACTGGCTGAAAATCGAATCGTTCTGGCAAAAAGCGAAAACTTGAAGCCGCCCCTCGGCCCCACCTAAGTGGCTGAGGACCCGAGCGGTCCTGGAAAAGGAGAGAACCCGAGCGGTCTTAAAAAAAATGGTGCCGAAGGCGGGACTTGAACCCGCACGAGCATAGCTCACTACCCCCTCAAGATAGCGTGTCTACCAATTCCACCACTTCGGCTGTAACTTGTGGCTGTAAATTGTAAGGCGCCTGCAACACACCGCTGCCAGCCCCTGCAGGGCGCGCGCCTGCCTATTCTTCTCCCGGAAGTGCGGGCAGGTCACCCTCTCCGCTTCCCTGCGCTTCCAGCGTAGCACCGGGAATATCACTGTCCAGCGACGGCAGCTCGCTTTCCATTGCCGGCGCGGTCTGCGCCGAGCCAGGCAGCGGTATCGCAAGCTCTGTTTCACCGCTGGCCTTGTCCTTGGCAACAATCGCCAGGCCAAAACTTGTGGCAAAGAATGCCGCGGCCAACAGTGCCGTAATCCGGGTCAGGACGTTGCTGCCACCGCCGCTGCCAAACAGCGTTTGGGAAGCGCCAGCGCCAAAGGACGCGCCCATTTCGGCGCCCTTGCCCTGCTGCATCAGAATCAGCCCGATGATCGCCAGCGCGATCAGCAGGTGTGCAATCAAGATAATCTGTTCCATCTCAGTCCTGTGCTGCCATCACGATGGCATTGAAATCTTCTGCAATTAACGAGGCGCCGCCTATCAGCCCCCCGTCTATATCCGGCTGTGCAAACAAGGTCGCCGCGTTGTCCGGTTTTACGCTGCCTCCATAGAGCAGGCGCGTGCCAGACGCGAGTGCCGGGCGCTGTTGCTGCAGCTGTGCACGAATCGCCGCGTGCATCGCCTGCGCCTGCTCCGGGGTAGCAGTTTCCCCCGTGCCTATCGCCCAAACCGGCTCGTAGGCAATGACATCCCGCTCCGTCAGTGCAGGCAGCAATGCGTCCAGCTGTGCCGCCACTACCGACTCTGCCCGCCCTGCCTTGCGTTCCGCCAGGGTCTCACCGACGCAGAGAATCGGCACCAGGCCCTGGGCCCTGGCTGCGGCCGCCTGCGCGGCGACCTGCGCATCCGTTTCACCGGCCTCGCGGCGCTCGGAGTGTCCAAGAATGACCCATTGGCAGCCCACGTCGACCAGCATGTCGGCGCACACGTCACCGGTGTGCGCGCCCTGCTCGTGCGCGCTGCAGGTCTGCGCCGCCAGCGCGATGTGTGACTCGCCCAGAAGTGCTTTAACCTGAGCCAGGTAAGGGAAAGGCGGCGCTACCACCACATCACAGAGCTGGCCGACGCTGTTTCCACCGCAGCCTGCTGTGACAATGCCCGTCACCAGCGCCTCAATCGAAGCCGTGGATCCGTGCATTTTCCAGTTACCGGCTACCAGCTTGCGACGCATGGTCTCCCCCGGAAAAAACGGGCGGCAATGTTAACCAAGAAGCCCGGAACATACAACAAAACTAGTGGGTGCCAAGCAGGGATTGCACCTGCCCGGCGAGCTCTGCGCAAAGCCGTTGCACCTGCTCGGCATCGCGACCCTCCAGCATCACCCGGACGACAGGTTCGGTGCCGGAGGGCCGAATAAGCACCCGCCCCTGGTCACCCAGCGCCGCCTCGGTGTGCGCGATGGCTTGCTGCAGGCCCGGATGCTGCTCCAGGCCGGACTTGTCCGCCACCTGTACATTGATCATGTGCTGGGGGAACTTCTGCATCCCGGCCCGCAGCGTTTTCAGGTCGCAATCCGCCGCGCGCATGGCCACGAGTACCTGCAGGGCAGCAACGATACCGTCGCCCGTTGTTGTGAGGTCTGCGCAGATTATGTGTCCGGAAGACTCCCCGCCCAGATCCCAGCCCTGGCTGCGCATCATCTCGTTGACGTAGCGGTCTCCGACCCGGGCTCTGGCAAACTCAATACCGAGGTCCCGCAGCGCCAGTTCCATGCCGAGGTTGCTCATCAGGGTCCCCACCACACCGCGGCTGCCCCGGTGCCTCGCGATAATGAACAGCAGTTCGTCGCCATCCACCGGCTGGCCGTCCCCATCGACGAACAGCACCCGGTCACCATCACCGTCGAAAGCGATTCCCAGATCGGCTTGCTCGGCCCGCACACGTTCCGACAGTGCGGCCATGTCGGTAGAGCCACAGTGGGCGTTGATATTAAAACCGTCAGGTTGCACCGCGATCGGTACAACCTCTGCACCCAGCTCCGTAAACACGCTGGGCGCAATGTGATAGGTGGCGCCGTTGGCGCAGTCCACCACCAGTTTCAAACCGCGCAGCGTGAAGTCCGGGGGTACGGTGGTCTTGCAGAATTCAATGTAACGCCCGGCGGCATCCACGACCCGCTGCGCCTTGCCCAGACGGGAGGATACCGCCGTCGCCAGGGGCTCCTGCAGTTGCGCCTCAATGGCGAGCTCAATATCGTCGGGCAGCTTTTGGCCCCGCGCATCGAAAAACTTCACCCCGTTGTCGTCAAAAGGATTGTGGGATGCGCTGATAACGATGCCCGCCACGGCGCGTTGCGTCAGGGTCATCAGCGCGACGCCCGGGGTGGGCATGGGGCCAAGCAATTTCACGTCCACACCCGCCGCCACAAGGCCTGCCTCCAGCGCCGACTCGAACATATAGCCCGATACCCGGGTGTCCTTCCCGATGATGACGGTGCTGCGCGCCTCACCCGCGTCCCTCGCAAACACCCTGCCGCAGGCCCACCCCAGCTTGAGCATGAAATCCGGCGTGATAGGTGCTTCACCTACACGGCCTCGAATACCGTCAGTACCGAAATGGTGCTTTTCCATGGGGGCCTTGCTCACACTCGCGGGGACTCTGGCGCCCCGGCATTCGCCAGCGGCACCGCCTGTGCAGGGTTCGCAAGCGCCCGCACCATGGCCAGTGCGTCTGCGGTCTCCCTGACGTCGTGGGTGCGTATTATGCTGGCACCGCGCTCGGCGGCCAAGACAGCCAGCGCCAGGCTGGCGGGTAGCCGCTCATGGGTATCGCGGCCGATCAATTTCCCTATCATGGATTTGCGGGACAGACCTACCAGCAGGGGGAAGCCCAGTGCCGCCAGCGTCGGCAATCCCTGCAACAATTGCAGGTTGTGCGTCACGGTTTTTCCAAAACCAAAGCCGGGATCCAGCAGTATGCGCTCGGCCGGCAGACCCGCCGCAACGACCTCCCCGGCGCGATCAGCCAACCATGCACACACCTCTGCCACCACATCCTGGTAGCGGGGCGACTGCTGCATGGTGTCGGGTTCGCCCTGCATGTGCATCAGGCACACCGGCAGGCCCAGGGACACCGCCGTCTGCAGTGCGCCCTCCCGTCGTAGCGCACGCACGTCATTGATCAGGTTCGCCCCTGCCGCAGCCGCGGCGCGCATCACCTCGGGGGTACTGGTGTCTACCGACAGGGTGACATCGACCTCAGGCCGAATGGCCTCCAGGCATGGAATGACGCGGTCCAGTTCTTGCTGGACGCTGACGGGTTCAGCACCCGGTCGAGTGGACTCACCGCCAATATCGAGGATGGCAGCACCGTCAGCGACCATGGCAACCGCCTGGCGACGAATCGCGTCCAGCGCGGGTCGCCCGGCCTTGAACAGGGCACCCCCGTCCGAAAAGGAATCGGGGGTAATATTCATCACCCCCATTACGCTGGGTTGGAGTTTGACAGGTTGTGTAGCCAGGAGACTGTGTCGCTGCAGGCCAGGTCAGGCTGCGTGTGCGGATTGCCCGCGCAACGCGGGCCTAATGCTCCTGTGCGGTCCCGCCTATGGGGCCTTCACGGCCTCGGTCGCTGTCGGCGCTGAGATCGCTGCCGCCCTGGGCGCCTTCATCCGGACTCACCGGCCTGCCGCCATCGCCCCAGTCCGGGGGATCGGGCATGCGGCCTTCCATGATGGCGTCGATCTGGTGCGAATCGATGGTTTCATACGCCATCAGCGCATCAGCCATCATATCGAGCTTTTCGCGGTTCTCTTCGAGGATGCGTTGCGCCGTGGCATAGCATTCATCGATGATACTGCGAACCTCTTCGTCGATCTGGCGCGCCGTCTCACCGGACACGGCCGTGCTGCCCTGCGCTGCGGAACGCCCCAGGAATACTTCTTCGCCGCCCTCGTCATACTTCAGCGGGCCCATTTTTTCCGACAGGCCCCACTTGGTGACCATGTTGCGCGCGATATCCGTGGCGCGTTCGATGTCGTTCGACGCACCCGTGGTCACACCGTCCTTGCCCAGCGTCATCTCTTCGGCGATACGGCCGCCAAACAGGCTGCAGATCTGGCTGATGATATGGCGCCGGCTGTGGCTGTAGCGGTCCTCTTCCGGCAGGAACATCGTCACGCCCAGGGCGCGGCCCCGGGGGATAATGGACACCTTGTAGACGGGGTCGTGCTCCGGCACCAGCCGGCCCACGATGGCGTGCCCCGCCTCGTGGTACGCCGTGTTGCGCTTTTCCTTCTCGGACATAACCATGGACTTGCGCTCGGCGCCCATCATGATCTTGTCCTTGGCCAGTTCGAACTGCTCCATGCTCACCAGCCGCACGTTGGCGCGCGCGGCAAACAGCGCCGCCTCATTGACCAGGTTGGCCAGATCCGCACCGGAGAATCCGGGCGTGCCCCGCGCAATCAGCGAGGCCTGCACGTCATCGGCCAGCGGAATCTTGCGCATATGCACTTTCAGAATCTGCTCGCGACCGCGGATGTCCGGCAGCCCGACCACAACCTGGCGGTCGAAGCGCCCGGGGCGCAACAGCGCGGGGTCCAGTACATCCGGCCGGTTGGTCGCAGCGATCACGATGACACCGTCGTTCACTTCAAAGCCGTCCATTTCAACGAGCAGCTGGTTCAGCGTTTGCTCGCGCTCATCGTGACCGCCTCCGAGGCCTGCGCCACGATGCCGACCGACAGCGTCGATCTCGTCGATGAAAATAATGCAGGGTGCCTGCTTCTTGGCCTGGTCGAACATATCGCGGACGCGCGAGGCGCCCACGCCGACAAACATTTCCACAAAGTCCGATCCGGAGATGGAAAAGAACGGGACCTTGGCTTCACCGGCGATAGCCTTGGCCAACAGCGTTTTACCTGTGCCGGGCTGGCCGACCATCAGGACACCGCGGGGGATGCGACCGCCGAGTCGCTGGAACTTGCCCGGGTCGCGCAAAAACTCTACCAGCTCCTGTACGTCTTCCTTGGCTTCATCCACGCCCGCCACATCGGCAAACGTGGTGTGTATCTGGTCTTCACCCAGCAGGCGCGCCTTGCTCTTGCCAAAGCTCATGGGGCCACCCCGACCGCCGGCGCCACCCTGCATCTGGCGCATAAAGAACATAAACACCGCGATGATAATGAGGATGGGGAAACAGGCGACCAGCAGCTGGGTCCAGAGACTTTGCTGCTCGGGCTTGCGACCCTCGATCTCAACATCGTGAGCCAACAGGTCATCGATCAACTTGGGGTCTTCGAGCATGGGGCGGATAGTCTCAAAGCGCGTGTTGTTGTAGCGCTCGCCCGATATCGTGAGGCCATCAATGACGACTTTCTGTACCTGGTCGCGCTGGATTTCCTCGATAAACTCGGAATAGCCGAGTTGCTCGGTGGGTTGCTGCATGTTGAAGTTCTGGAATACCGACAGCAGCACCGCAGCAATTACCAGCCACAACAGAAGATTTTTTGCCATATCATTCAAGGCCTTATACCTCTTTCTACCCCACTGTAGTGAATTCTGTGGGAGACGAATCTTTCATATTACTCCGTTTGGCCGATCTTAACCATTCACGGAGGCAGGCGCGCCGGCAACGCAAGGGTTGCCAAACGCGGTGTCAGGGCCTGAAGCCCCGCCCGAGAACGTACACTTCCCGCGAACGCGGGCGCGACGCCTGCGGCTTTCTCGTCTGTACCTTATCAAAACTGTCACGCAGTTCCCGCAACAGCTCATCAAACCCCTCCCCCTGGAACACCTTGGCGAGGAAGGTTCCGCCCGGCTTGAGGGTCTGCCGGGCGAGGTCTACTGCAAGTTCAACAAGATACATGGACCTGGGCTGGTCCACCGCCGTCATACCACTCATGTTGGGGGCCATATCCGAAATAACAAGGTCGGAGCCCGTGTCGCCCACCTGTTCCAGTATAGCGTTCAACACAGATTCTTCCGTGAAATCGCCCTGGATAAAGTGCACGTCCGGCAGGCTGTCCATGGGCAGGATGTCCGAGGCAATCACGCGACCGCGCTCGCCGACGATCGCCGCGGCCACCTGCGACCAGCCACCGGGAGCCGCGCCCAGGTCCACCACGGTATCGCCGGGCCTGATCAGCTGGTCGCGCTCCTGAATTTCCAGCAGCTTGTAGCAGGCGCGCGATCGGTAACCCTCGCGCTGCGCCCGCTGCACGTAAGGGTCGGCGTGATGCTCACGGAGCCAGGCTTTACTGGAAGATTTTTTGCGGGGCATCAGATTGCGACTGGCATGGCAGGGGGGATGACGTAGAATACCGCGCCCGACCTCCACAGAAAATGATGCATGGTATGAATCGACCCGCCGAGAAACAGTTGCGCGCCATTGGCCACAAGCTCAAGCCTGTGGTCATCGTGGCTGCCAAGGGACTGACCGAAGGCGTCATGCAGGAAATCGAGCGCGCACTCACCCAGCACGAGCTGATCAAGGTCAAGGTCGCCGTGGGCAACAAAGCTGACCGGGACGCCGTGGCGGAGTACATCTGCGCCAATACCGGCGCAGAGCTGGTGCAATCCACCGGCGGCATCCTGCTGCTGCTCAGGCACTCTCCCCAGCCCGACCCCCGACTGTCGAATCTGCTGCGCCACTGACATGGCGAGCATCATCGAGTTTCCGTCCCAGCGCGTGCAGGGGCTGAGCTATCTGGAGCAGCAGATCCGCGAGCTGCTGCGAGCGCGCGGTGCCGATGAGGAGTTAATCGATTTTGCCGCAGACACCACCCGACGCATCTACGAGCGTTGCATTGACGCCGAAAACTACAGCTTCCGTGTCACCCTGCCCGATGCGCTGCCGGACGCGGAGGCACAAAAATTGCGGGAATCCATTCGTGAGGGCGTTAACACCCTGCGGGAAGAGAACCACGCGGTTGTGGTTCGGCTGATTGCGGAGTTGGTGATGGCGGAGGTGCGCCTGTTCCAGGCTGCCCGACAGCCCTGATGACCCGGCACCGCTGAGGTCAGGCGCATTCAGCTAGATATGGCTGACTTCGTCGATCTCGTACTCGATGTCGCCACCCGGGGCCTTGACCACGACAACCTCCCCTTCCTCCTTGCCTATCAGCGCACGGGCGATCGGTGACGTGACAGAGATCTTGTTGTTCTTGATATCGGCCTCGTCCTCGCCGACGATCTGGTAGCGAACGGACTCATCCGTTTCCAGGTTCACGAGATCGACAGTCACGCCAAAGATCACCTTGCCGGTTTTGGCCATGCGCGTCACGTCAATCACCTGGGCCTCGGCGAGCTTGCTCTCAATCTCCATGATGCGCCCCTCGGCGAAACTCTGCTGTTCGCGGGCCGCATGGTATTCGGCATTTTCCTTGAGGTCACCGTGCTCACGGGCCTCGGCGATCGCCTGACTGATACGCGGGCGCTCCACCTTCTTGAGGTGTTCCAGTTCCTGTCTCAGGGCGGCCTCCCCGGCCACCGTCATAGGTACTTTACTCATGATCCGTCCGTTTTCCGTGGCGCTGCTATTCGCAGCGCAGCTTTTACAGCGCAGCCTTCATCTGCGTCCATCGCCGTCACGCCGCCGCCCCGGTTGTGCGAGGCGCGGCGAGCGGTATGCATTCTGGATTCTGGCTTGCAGGCCAGGTCAGGACAGGGCCGGGACGCCCGATCAGGCTACGCTGGCATGCAAATCCTGCAGACGTCGAACCTGCTCATCGGTGGTGTGCCGCATGGCTGCGCAGATCGCCTCGGCCCCGGCCAACGTCGTGGTGTAGGGCACGTTCATTGACTGTGCACTTGACCGTATTGAGGCGGAATCGGCGATCGCCCTGCGCCCCTCGGTGGTGTTCACGATCAGGTCGACTTCCTTGTTTTTTATCATATCAACAATGTGGGGGCGGCCCTCAAGTACTTTGTTGACCAGTCGACAGGGAATGTCTTCCGCGCCCAGCACCGCCGCCGTGCCGCGGGTGGCGAGAATGGTGAAACCCAGTTCCATCAGGTTGCGCGCGACCTGCACGGCCCCGGCCTTGTCGGCATCCCGCACGCTGACAAACACCGTGCCTCCGTCGGGGGCCTGGGTGCCGGCACCGAGCTGGGCCTTGGCGAAGGCCTCCTCAAAGCGCTCCCCGGTGCCCATGACTTCGCCCGTGGATTTCATCTCGGGGCCAAGAATGGGATCGACGCCGGGAAACTTGTTGAAGGGCATCACCGCTTCCTTCACGCTGAAATAGGGCGGCACCACCTCGCTGGTGAAGCCCTGTTCCTCCAGCGAAGTGCCCGCCATGCAGCGCGCGGCCACTTTAGCCAGCGACACCCCGATGCACTTGGACACAAAGGGCACCGTTCGGGACGCCCGGGGATTGACCTCGATGACGAAGATCTCCCCATCCTGCCAGGCCAGCTGCACGTTCATCAGGCCCTTGACCTTCAGCGCACGCGCCATCTGCTTGACCTGCTCACGCATCTCATTCTGTACGTCCTCCGCCAGGCTGTAGGGCGGCAGGGAGCAGGCGGAATCGCCGGAGTGCACGCCGGCCTGCTCGATATGTTGCATGATGGCGCCAATCACCACGTTTTCCCCGTCGCTGACGGCGTCGATATCCACTTCTATAGCCGCGTTGAGGAAATGGTCCAACAGCACCGGGGAATCGTCGGAGGCCTGCACGGCCTCATTGAGATAGCGCAGCAGTTCGGCCTCGTCATAGACAATTTCCATGGCGCGGCCGCCCAGCACATAGGACGGCCTGACCACCAGCGGGTACTGCAGCTGCTCCGCCGCAGCCAGCGCTTCTTCCTTGCTGCGCACCGTTGTATTGGGCGGCTGCTTGAGACCAAGCTTCTGTATCATCTTCTGGAAGCGCTCGCGATCCTCTGCCTCGTCTATCGCGTCGGGGCTGGTGCCAATGATGGGAACGCCGGCCGCCTCCAGGTCGCGCGCGAGCTTGAGCGGCGTCTGGCCACCAAACTGCACGATGACACCTTTGGGCTGTTCCAGCTCGACAATGGCAAGCACGTCCTCCAGGGTCACCGGCTCAAAGTAAAGACGGTCGGATGTATCGTAATCGGTGGAAACCGTTTCCGGGTTGCAGTTGACCATAATGGTTTCGTAGCCATCCTCGCGCATGGCGAGAGATGCGTGCACGCAACAATAGTCGAACTCTATGCCCTGCCCGATACGGTTCGGGCCGCCCCCCAGTACCAGAATCTTGTCCCGGTCCGATGGGTCGGCCTCACACTCTTCGTCGTAGGTGGAGTACATGTACGCCGTGGCCGAGGCAAACTCGGCGGCACAGGTATCGACGCGCTTGTACACCGGTCGCACACCCAGTGCTTGACGGTGCTCCCGCACCGCACGCTCGGTTTCGCCCAGCAATACCGCCAGCCGCTTGTCAGCAAAGCCCTTGCGCTTGAGCCGGTACATGGCCTCCGCATCCAGGTCGGCGAGACCCAGAGACTTCAGTTTATTCTCGCTGAAGACGATGTCCTGGATCTGCACCAGGAACCAGGGGTCGATGCCGCATAACTGGTTGATCTCATCCACGCTCATGCCCGCGCGCAGTGCATCCGCCACATACCAGATCCGCTCTGCCCGCGGGCTGGTAAGCTGGTTGATCAACTCATCACGCGCCTCGGGAGCATCGAGATCCAGCATGTGCTCGAAGCCGGAAGAGCCCACCTCAAGCCCGCGCAGTGCTTTCTGCAGCGACTCCTGGAAGCAGCGGCCGATCGCCATGACCTCGCCCACCGACTTCATCTGGGTGGTGAGGCGCGTGTCGGCACCCGGGAACTTCTCGAAGGCGAAGCGGGGAATCTTGGTAACGACATAGTCGATGCTGGGTTCAAATGAGGCGGGCGTCGCGCCGCCGGTAATGTCGTTCTGCAACTCGTCCAGGGTGTATCCCACTGCCAGCTTGGCAGCCACCTTGGCGATGGGAAAACCGGTCGCCTTTGACGCCAGCGCCGAAGACCTGGACACCCGCGGGTTCATCTCGATGATGACCAGGCGGCCGGTTTTCGGGTCCTGGCCAAACTGCACGTTGGAGCCACCGGTTTCCACGCCGATCTCGCGCAGAACCGCCAGCGAGGCGTCGCGCATGATCTGGTATTCCTTGTCCGTCAGCGTCTGGGCAGGCGCCACGGTGATGGAATCGCCGGTGTGCACCCCCATGGGGTCAAAGTTTTCAATGGCGCAGACAATAATGCAGTTGTCATTCTTGTCGCGCACCACCTCCATCTCAAACTCTTTCCAGCCAATCAGGGATTCGTCGATCAGCAGCTCGCTGGTGGGAGACAGGTCGAGGCCCCGGGTGCAGATCTCTTCAAACTCATCCCGGTTGTAGGCGATACCGCCGCCGGAACCGCCCATGGTGAAGGACGGCCGGATGATGCAGGGAAAGCCGATCTGGTCCAGCACCGCCAGCGCCTCCTCCATGCTGTGAGCCAGCGCGGCACGCGGAGTCTCCAGACCTATACGCTTCATCGCCTGGTCAAACAGCTCCCGGTCCTCGGCCTTGTCGATAGCCTCTTTGGTGGCGCCGATCATTTCGACGCCGAAGGCCTCGAGAACACCTTCCCGAGACAGGTCCAGCGCACAGTTCAGCGCGGTCTGGCCGCCCATGGTGGGAAGCAGTGCGTCCGGGCGCTCCTGCTCGATAATTTTGGCCACCGTGCGCCATTCCACCGGCTCTATGTAGGTCGCATCCGCCATGGAGGGATCGGTCATGATGGTGGCGGGGTTGGAGTTCACCAGAATGACCCGGTAGCCCTCTTCGCGCAGCGCCTTGCAGGCCTGCGCGCCGGAGTAGTCGAATTCACAGGCCTGGCCAATGACAATCGGCCCTGCGCCGAGTATCAGTATGCTTTCAATATCGGTGCGCTTTGGCATCAGGCCGTATCTCCAGCAGCTGCTTTCTGCTTGTCGTGGGCGACGAGCAATTCAATAAAGTGATCGAACAGGGGCGCCGCATCATGGGGCCCGGGACTGGCCTCCGGGTGTCCCTGGAAGCTGAAGGCCGGTTTGTCCAGCCGGTGCACACCTTGCAGGGAGCCGTCGAACAGGGACTTGTGCGTAACCCGCAGATTGTCCGGCAGGCTCTGCTCATCCACCGCGAAGCCGTGATTCTGACTGGTAATCAGCACCGTGCCGTCGTCCACGTTCTGCACGGGATGATTGGCGCCGTGGTGGCCAAACTTCATTTTCACCGTGGCAGCGCCACTGGCCAGCGCCAGCAGCTGGTGCCCCAGGCAGATACCAAACAGGGGGATGCCGGTATCCAGCAGGATCCGTATTGCCTCGATGGCATAGTCACAGGGTTCCGGGTCGCCGGGGCCGTTGGACAGGAATACGCCGTCCGGCTTCAACGCCAGCACATCTTCCGCCGGGGTCTGCGCCGGCACCACCGTGAGACGGCAGCCGCGGTCTACCAGCATCCGCAAGATATTCCGTTTCACGCCGAAGTCGTAGGCCACAACATGCCAGCGAAAGTCCGTGTGCTCCTCATGTCCCTGCGCCATAGACCAGCTGCCTTCAGTCCAGGTGTAGGGGCCGCCCACCGTGACTTCTTTCGCGAGATCAAGGCCCTTGAGCCCACCGAAGGCGCGCGCCTGGGCGAGCGCCTCGTCTGCGTCCGGCGCCGCGCCGGTCAGCAGACAGCCGCTCAATGCCCCTTTCTCCCGCAATAAACGCGTGAGACGTCGCGTATCCACGTCGGCTATGGCCACCACGTTGCGTTCGCGCAGGTAGGAGGAAAGGTCCTGTTGATTACGATAATTGCTGGCCAACAGCGGAAGGTCGCGTATCACCAGCCCGGACGCCCAGACGCGGGGGGATTCCTCGTCCTCGCTGTTGGTGCCGGTGTTGCCGATGTGCGGGTAGGTCAGCGTGACCACCTGGCGGGCGTAGGAGGGGTCGGTCAGTATCTCCTGGTAGCCGGTCATGGCCGTATTGAACACGACCTCGCCGGTGGCGCAGCCCTCTGCGCCTATCCCGGTACCGCGGAAGATGCTGCCATCCTCAAGTGCCAGTATGGCCTTAGTCGTCAAGCAAACCTCCTGTCGGGCTCAGCGGGCGTCGGCCGATCACCGCGCGCCTCCATGGATTGGAGCAGCCGTTCCAGTAACGGGCCGGGGACGTTTCCGCAGGTAAAAACTGCAGGCAAAAAAAAGCGAGATGACAGGTCATCTCGCTTTTTCTGATTTGTTCCGGCACGCTTTTTCACCGACTCCCTGGGCCCAGAACCACGGGCGTTGACTCCTGTATTCTGGGAGCGTGAGTCTACGGGATAGGTCCGGCACTGTCTACAGATAAGCTTGCCAATTCCGCTACAGCGCCTATGCTTTTTGGCTTTTTTCCACAGGGGGAAGTGATGTCCTATTTCCGCGGCAAGCGCGCCGTGATCACCGGGGCGGGCTCGGGCATTGGCCGGGCGCTGGCGGTTGCGCTCAACGCCCGCGGCTGCCACCTCGAGCTGGCCGACATCCGCACCGAGTCTCTCAAGCAGACACAGCTGCTGCTACAGGACCCCGCAGCGGAGTGTCATCTGCAGACGCTGGACGTGGCCGATGCGACGGCGGTGAGCACCTGGGCGCAAAGCATCGCCAAACGCTGCACGGCAGTGGACATCGTCATCAACAACGCCGGCGTGGCGCTGGGCGGCACGGCAGAGGAGAACAGCCTGCAGGACCTGCAGTGGCTCATGGGGATCAACTTCTGGGGCGTGGTACATGGCTGCAAGGCATTCCTGCCCCTGCTGCACCAGGCGGGTGGCGGCCACCTGGTCAACCTGTCCAGCGTGTTCGGCCTTGTCTCGGTGCCCACGCAGTCGGCCTACAACGCGTCGAAATTTGCGGTGCGCGGTTACACCGAGGCCCTGCGCCAGGAGCTGGCGGACACCGGTATTCACGTGTGTTGCGTCCACCCCGGTGGCGTGAAGACCGATATTGCCCGCAGTGCCCGCAGCGGGCGTCCCGATGGACAAGCGCCGCCTTTCGCGAATCGCTTTGAGGCATTCGCTCGCACCACGGCGGAGGCGGCCGCCCTGCAGATCCTGAACGCGATACAAAAACGTGCCCCGCGGCTGGTAATCGGCGTGGACGGCAAGCTGATGTCACTGGTTGTGCGGGCCTTCCCCGCGAGCTACCCGCGGATATTGCGCTGGCTCACGGGTGCGGCAGCGGCCAATTTGCTCACGACAGATTGACAGCCTGGGATACACTGCTCCCATGAAACCCGCTATCGCTATTGCAATCTACAGCGAGGACACGGCATTTGCCCAACGCTGGCAGCAGGGCCTGAGCGCAGCCGCGGCAGAACACTACAGCGATACGCCTCTTGCGGTACTCTCCGCGGTGGACCGCAATGCCCTGTCCGAACTGCTGAAGCGGCCAGACCTGCAGGCGCTGGCCGTGCACAGTGCCAACGCCGCGGAGATTGTACCCCGCTGCCTCAAGCGCAGGCCGCATGTGAACCACTTCGTCGTGTTGCCACAAACGCGTCGCGGTCACATCGATGCCCTGCTGGACCTGACGATAGACGGCTATCTTGACGACACCGACGAGGACTACTTCTCGGCGCTGCGGGAAATTCTGGCAGCCGTAAGCCAGAAGGCCGCCACGCCGTTTGCCGACACCCTGCGCGACTATGTACAGAGCGCGAGGGATGCCTGGCACACACCGGGTCACTCGGGCGGCGACAGCATGAAAGACAGTCCCTGGGTGGCGGACTTCTACCGCTTCATGGGCGAACACATCTTTGACGCGGACCTGTCAGTATCGGTGCATATGCTCGACAGCCTGCTGGAACCCCACAGCGTGATACAGCAGGCACAGAACCTCGCCGCACGCGCCTTCGGCGCGCGCCACACCTTCTTTGCCACCAACGGTACCTCCACCGCCAACAAGGTCATCCTGCAGAGCTTGCTGCACCCGGGCGACAAAGTGCTGCTGGACCGCGGCAGCCACAAGTCCGCACACCACGGCGTCATCCTTTGCGGCGCCATGCCCGTGTACCTGCGATCCAGCCTGCGGGTGCGCTACGGTCTCTACGGACCCGTGACCCAGGCCTGCATTTTTGACGCGATAGAACAGCATCCGGACGCCAGGGCGCTGCTGCTGACCAGTTGCACCTACGACGGCATGCGCTACGACCTGGCGCCAATCGTGCAGCGCGCCCACGCCCATGGCATCAAGGTCATCATCGATGAAGCCTGGTACGCCCACGCCGCCTTTCACCACGCACTGCGGCCCACCGCGCTGGAATTCGGCGCCGACTACGTCACCCAGTCCACGCACAAGATGCTGTCCGCGTTCTCCCAGGCCAGCATGATCCATGTACGCGACCCGGATTTTGACGAGCAGCGCTTCCGCGAGCACTTCAATATGCATGCGTCCACCAGCCCGCTGTACGCCATCATTGCGAGCATGGACGTGGCCCGCAAACAGATGAGCATGGAGGGCTTCGGCCTGCTGAGCCGCACCCTGGAGCTGGCAGAGCGCCTGCGGGATTCCATCAACGCCACCGGCGTATTCCGGGTGCTTGAGCTACCGGATATGCTGCCCGATGAACTGGCGGAGGATGGCATTCGGCTGGACCCCACCAAGCTCACGGTGGATATCAGCCGCACCGGCATGCGGGCCGAAGCGGTGCAGGTGGAACTGTTCGAGAAGTACAACATCCAGGTAGAAAAAACGACGTTCAATACCATCACCCTGCTGCTTACCATCGGCACAACCCTGGGCAAGGTGATGCGACTGGAGAATGCCCTGAAGCGCATGGCCAGAACGGCGCCCGGCCAGCGCCAGGGCGCGGTACTGGAGCCACCGCTGCCGCTGCCACCTCCGGGCGACATCGCGCGGCTGCCGCGTGATGTATTCTTCGAGCGCGGGCAGGTGGTGCCTTTGATGAACAGCCAGACACAGCTCAACGCGGCGCTGGAAGGCGCAATCAGTGCAGACCAGATTACCCCCTATCCCCCGGGCGTGCCCGTGCTGGTGCCGGGCCAGGTGATCAGCAGGGACGTACTTGAGTACCTGCGCTCCATGCTGCTGAGCCAGCGCCATGTGGAGGTACACGGCCTGAGCAGGCGGGGCGACCTGCCCCACCTGCGCATAGCAAAGGACCCCTCACCCGATGGCGAGACACCGGCCGCAGGGTCGCCTGCCGCAGCCGCAGGCAGTGCACCACAGCACGATGTATTACAGGCCGCAACAGCGGACCCGAACGAAAACAGGACAGGAGCAGACAGATGACAGACAGCAGTCTCGCAGGCAGGCACTACCTCGTAACAGGCGGGGGCACGGGGATTGGCAGGGCCTGTGCGCGGCGACTGGTTGCCGACGGCGGCGTGGTAACGATCAGCGGGCGCACCGCCGCCAGTCTCAGCGCCGCCGTCGAGAGCATCCGCGACGCGAACCTTGCCGGCGAGATCCACGCCGTCGTCGGGGATGTCACCGACGAGGACAGCGTTGCCGCCATGGTCTCCCAGGCCACGGACAGCGAGGGACGCCTGCACGGTGTTATTGCCAATGCCGGTGGCGGCGGTATTCCCATGGCCTACGGCGATGTCGACACCGCCGAATTCACCCGGGTGCTCAACCTCAACGTACTGGGGACGCTGCACTGCATGAAGCAGAGTATCCCCGGCATGCTGGCAGCGGGCGGCGCATCATTTATCGGCATGTCTTCCCTGGCCGGGCACATCACCCACCCCTTCTTCCACGCCTACTGCGCCGGCAAGGCCGGCATCGAGGCGATGATGCGCAACGCCGCCGATGAATACGGCGCCAGGGGGCTTCGCTTTAACGCCATCCGGCCCGGCTTCATTGCCACCGAGATCATGGCGGGTATTCCCGAGGACAGCGACGTATACCGCTCCTACATTGAGAACACGCCCATGCAGGGCGTGGGGCAACCCGAGGATGTCGCCGAACTGGCCCGTTTTCTGATCGGCCCTGAATCCCGCTGGATTACCGGGCAGTGCATCAACGTGGATGGAGGCCATTCCCTGCGTCGGGGACCGGATTTCTCGAGCTTTGTCGGCTAGTCTGCCGTGGCGCTGAGTCGCAGTCAGTCAGGCCTGCTGTTTTTCAGCCTGCTGACCATCGCCATCGGGCAGTCCCTGGTTTTCGCCCTGCTGGCTCCGCTGGGCCGCGAGGTCGGGCTGAGCGAGGTACAGATCACCTCCATCATCGCCATCTCCGCCGGCATGTATGGCTGGATTTCGCCAATCTGGGGCCGCTTCAGTGACTACCGCGGCCGCAAGCCGGTGCTGCTGACCGGGCTGGTTGGCTTCACTTTGGGAATTTTCCTGTTTACCAGTGTGTTCCAGGCCGGCCTCATGGGCTGGCTGGTGGGGCTGCCGCTGTATGTGCTGGCTATCGTGACGCGATGTATCCAGTCCTCCATCATGGCGGCCACGCCGCCCGCATGTTCAGCCTATGCGGCTGACCTGACTTCCGCTGAACAACGGATGGGCGCGATGGCGAGACTGGGCGCCGCCAACTCCCTGGGGACCATCCTTGGCCCCGCCGTATCCGGGGCGCTGGCAACCCTGGGGCTGCTGGCACCGCTGTATTTTGCGGGACTGATGACCGCACTGGCGGCAGTTCTGGTGTGGCGCAAACTGCCCGCCATACCCGCGGTGGCGCGCAAGTCCCACGAGGCACGGGCACGCCTGCGCTATCGCGACCCGCGTATTTTCCGCTATATCGCCGCAGCCGTGGGCATGTTCTCTGGCTTCGGCGCTATCCAGCAGACCCTGGGCTTCAGCATACAGGACCGTCTGGAATTGACCGGTGTCGCGACAGCACAGTACACCGGCGGTGCCTTCATGGTAGCGGCCATCTCCGCATTTTTTGCCCAGGGCGTGGTGCTGCAGAAAGCCAAGCTGGCACCGGAGCAGTTTGTGCTGGCGGGTCTTGGCTGCATGTTGCTGTCCGCCGGATTTATCGCGAGTTTTTCCGAAATGGGCTACCTGCTGGTGGGCATGGCGTTTATGGGTATGGGTACCGGTCTTGCCCTGCCCAGCATCTCCGCCGCGGCGTCCATGGCAGTCACTCCCGGGGAACAGGGCGCCGTCGCCGGTCTGGTTGCCTCATCCCCCGCGATAGGCTTTATCGCGGGGCCGGTGATTGGTGGATTGCTGTACCAGCAGAACAGCGCATTCCCGGGCATTTTCAGCGGGCTGGTATTCATCATAGTATTTGCGCAGCTGATCCTGAACCCGAGGCGGGTTGCGTGAAAGTCACTCTTGGCGAGCTACTGGATTCCATTGTTCGGCGCAGGGCGGCGCTGCTCAACGACTATTCCGAATACGACCTGCATCAGCTGCGCGTGTCGGTTCGTCGCCTGCGCAGCCTGTTGCGCTTTGAAGACCTGCCCACCGCCTGGCAACTGCGCCGGGAGTGGGGCTTTTTGATCAGTCATACCAATCCGGCCCGGGACTGGGACACGCTGGCTGAACGGCTTGATGCGCTGCCCGAGGACCAGCAGCCCGTGGCCCTGATGCAGGCGGTAGAGGAGCGGCGCGACAAGGTCTGGAAGGACGCGCTGCGATCGCTGCGCAATGCCCAGTGGGAGGACAGCGCTCAGCGCATGCGTGAGTATATCGACCAGACACTGGACAGCGAGCGTAAACCGCCCGACCCGACGGTGCTGATCGAGGAGGCGCGGACCCGGGTCAACCAGGCCTGGGAGCGCGCCCAGGCGGAGGGCGATACCCGCAGCTGGCACAAGCTTCGCACCGCATTCAAGGACCTGCGCTACAACCTGGAAGCGCTGCCTCCCGGTTCGGTCGACGAGCCGGTGGCGCTCTGTGAGCGCATGCAGGACCTGCTCGGCGTGTGGCACGACAGCCTGATGCATCGTGAACTCCTGCAGGACATCGCCCGCAGCATTCCCGCCGACGAGCGCTCCGCCAGAGAGGCCATCGCCAACCTCGATACCGAGTTATTTGCCCAGAGCATGCGCTGCCTGAAGGAAGCACGGCATGTGATGGCGGCCCGGGCCCAGCTCGTCGAGCGCCGCCAGCCCGACGGCTCCTAGTCCACCGCAATACGCGCCAACGCCGCCCGAATACCCTCAGGTATGGGCACAGAGCGATTGCTGGCACGATCCACAAACACATGCACAAAGTGACCGAATGCGGCGGGGGTATCCTCACCCTGCCGGAACACACCGATGCCGTAACGCACCGAGCTGTTGCCCAGTTTTTCCACGCGCAGACCGCCCTCAAGCCGATCCGGATAGGCCAGTGCGCGCAGGTAATTACAGCCTGAGTTCACCACGTAGCCCACCACCGGGTCATCGGGAATGCGCAGACCACCCTCCTCGATCAGGTACTGGTTGGCAACGGAATCGAAGTAGCTGTAGTACACGACATTGTTGATATGGCCGTAGATGTCGTTGTCGCTCCAGCGTGTGCTGATCGGATAAAACACCGGGTAATCAGCCCGCAGCGGCGTGTCAGAAGGCCGCACGATAAATCTCCAGCGCATCCTCACGGGTGACGTCGCGGGGATTGTTCACCAGTAACCGCTGTTGCAGCATGGCCTCGTCTGCGAGCAGGGGCAGGTCCGCCTCGGGCACCTTCGCCTCTGACAGCGTCGCGGGCAGCCCGGTGTCCTCGATTATGGCTTCCAGGGCCCGGATCAGGGATTCTGCACTGGCAGCCTCGTCATCTGTCACCAGCGCGGCCAGTTCTGCGTACAGGGGGCCGGCAACCGGCAGGTTGAAGCGCAGCACCGAGGGCAGCATCAATGAATTACTGAGGCCGTGGGGGATGTGGTAGTGCCCTCCCAGCGGATAGGCAAGTGCGTGCACCGCGGCGACCGGGGCATTGGCGAAAGCCTGGCCCGCCAGCATGGCGCCCAGCAGCATATTGCTGCGGGCGGCTTTATCGCCGCCGCTGTGAACCGCGGTGCGGATACTGCCAGCCAGCAGGCACAGGGCCTGCCGCGCCAGCATGTCAGATATCGGATTCTTGCGCAGCCGTGACGTATAGGCCTCGATCGCGTGCACCATGGCGTCCAGGCCGGTCATGGCGGTGACCGCGGGCGGCAATCCCAGGGTGAGGTCGGCATCCAGTACAGCGACGTCCGGAAGCAGAATCCTCGAGGATATGCCCGCCTTGGTGGTTTCACCCGTGGTCACCACTGCCACGGGTGTCACTTCAGATCCGGTGCCCGCCGTGCTCGGCACCAGTATCAGGGGCAGCCGACCGCCCTCCACCTGATCCACGCCGTAGAGCGCTTCCAGCGGCTGTTGTCCGGCGAGCAATACCGCCACCAGCTTTGCCACATCCATGGAGCTGCCGCCGCCGACAGCGATCACGCTGTCCACCGAGGACTCGGCTGCCGTCGCCACAGCCGCACGGATGACCGTGTCCGGCGGGTCCTCCCGCACCTGGTCGAACAGAACCGGCGCAAAGCCAGCCTGTGTCAGTGAGGCAATAACCGGCTCCAGCAAACCGATCTCCATCAAACCGGGGTCGGTCACCAGCAGCGGGCGCTTTACCGCCAGTGCCTCGCAGTGCCCTGCCAGCTCGAGACTGGCGCCGGGTGCGCAGACGATGCGGGGGGCAGTATCGAAACTGAAGGCGTTCACAGCTCCCTCAGAAGGTGAGGATGACTTTGCCGCGGGCACGGCGCTGGGCCATGCTGGTAAAGGCTTCCTGGTACTGCTCGATGGGGAAACAGTCCGTCACCACGGGCTTCAGCTTGCCCGCTTCAAACAACTCCCACAGCGCTTTTATATTGGCGAGGTTCACCTCGGGCTCCTCACCGGTAAAGCGACCCCAGAACACGCCGACGATGGAGCAGCCTTTCAGCAGCGCCAGGTTCAGCGGCACCCTGGGGATATCGCCCGCGGCAAACCCAATGACCAGGAAGCGGCCATTCCAGGCCATGCCGCGCAGCGCCTGCTCCGAGTAATCTCCGCCTACCGGGTCGTATACCACGTCCACGCCCTTGCCATCGGTCAGCGTCTTAATGGCGTCTTTCAGCGAGGTTTCACTGTAATTGATGACCTCGTCAGCGCCCAGGCCCCGACAGATTTCCAGCTTTTCATCAGAGCTCGCAGCCGCAATGACCTTTGCGCCCAGCAGCTTGCCCAGCTCCACTGCGGTCGTGCCCACGCCGCCGGCGGCTCCCAGTACCAGCAGGGTTTCGCCCGGCTTCAGCTGGGCGCGCTGCACCAGTGCGTAGTAGGAGGTGAAGTAGGTAATGGCAACGCCCGCTGCCTCCTCGAAGCTTAAGGAGGATGGCTTGGGGAATACGGACAATTCGTGCACGGCAGCCTGCTCCGAAAAACCGCCCACGGAGCCCATGGAGATGACCTCGTCCCCCGGCGAGAAGCGGGTCACCTTGTCGCCCACTGCGCGCACCACCCCCGAAAACTCACCACCCGGGATGAAGGGCAGCTCCGGCTGGAACTGGTATTTGCCCTGGATAATCAGCACATCGGGGAAATTCAGCCCCGCGGCCTTCACATCGATCAGAACCTCGTGTTCACCCGGTTCAGGCGCGGGCCAGTCCGGCTCCAGCCGCAGGGCGTCCCCCGTTCCCGGACCGAGCTCCGGGCATAGCAACGCGCGCATCAGACGACCTCGAACAGGCCGGCCGCACCCATACCACCACCGACACACATGGTCACTACCACGTACTTGACGCCGCGGCGTTTACCCTCGATCAGGGCGTGGCCGATCATGCGCGAGCCACTCATGCCATAGGGGTGGCCGATGGAGATGGCACCGCCATCCACGTTCAGCTTGTCGTTATCAATGCCCAGGCGGTCGCGGCAGTAGATGACCTGCACCGCGAAAGCCTCGTTCAACTCCCACAGGCCAATGTCATCCATGGACAGGCCGTGCTGTTGCAGCAGTTTCGGCACCGCAAACACCGGGCCAATACCCATCTCATCGGGCTCGCAGCCAGCGACGGCGATGCCGCGATAGATTCCTAGGGGCTCGAGACCACGCTGCTCGGCGAGCTTCGCACTCATCACCACCTGGGCCGAGGAGCCATCTGACAACTGGGATGCGTTGCCGGCGGTGATGGTGCCGCCTTCCACCACGGTTTTCAGACCGGCGAGACCCTCGGCCGTGGTGGCGCGGACGCCCTCGTCGGCGGTCACTGTCACCTCGGCCTCGCCCTGCTCACCCGTCTCCTTGTCCCAGGTTATGCGCTTGCAGGTCACCGGCACCAGCTCGTCGGCATAGCGCCCGGCTTCGTAGGCGGCGGCAGTGCGCTGCTGGCTTTGCAGGCCGTATTCATCCATTTGTTCGCGGGTGATGCTGTAACGATCCGCCACCACTTCCGCCGTTTGCAGCATCGGCATATGGATGGCGGGATGCATGGCGACGAGTTCCTCGTCGGCACCGCGATAGCGATTCATGTTCTCGTTCTGTACCAGGCTGATGGACTCCAGCCCGCCGCCCACGACAATATCCATGCCGTCGTGCAGAACCTGTTTTGCCGCGGTCGCGACCGCCATCAGGCCGGAAGAGCACTGCCGATCCAGGGTCATACCGGAAACGGTCACCGGCAGGCCGGCGCGCAGGGCGATCTGGCGGGCGATATTGCTGCCCGTGGCGCCCTGCTGCAGGGCCGCGCCCATAATGACATCGTCCACTTCGGCGGGGTCGATGCCGGCGCGGCGCACTGCCTCGGCGACGGCGGCGGCACCCAGAGTGGCGCCTCCGAGGTTGTTGAACGAGCCGCGATACGCCTTGCCGATGGGTGTGCGTGCGGTTGAAACAATAACTGCGTCTGACATGGTAATACTCCTGTGGGGCGACACCCTGTGCGGGTGTCGCCGGCATGCGGGCGGCTTGTGTTGCGCCTGGGTGGTATCAGTCCAGCTTTATGCCCTGGGCCTCAGCGGCCATGCTGGTGAATTTCAGGGTCTGCTCAAAACCTGCCTGGGGCACGGTCTCGCCCTCGGGATTGCAAATAGCGTCCCAATGGGCGGCGATGCCTTCGGGCGTCTGGTTTTCGGGGGTCAGGTAGAGGCCCCGGGTTTCGACAACCTTCACCAGCGAGTAACAGCCCGCGCCCGCCGCGATGATGGCGCGATTGGGACCGTCTTCACTGACCATATACAGCACTGCCGGGGTCACCGTTTCCGGGGTAAGCAGTTCGAAGGCTTTCTCGGGGATCAGCCCCTCGGTCATGCGCGTACCGGCGGTGGGCGCCAGTGCGTTGATGTGGATATTGTATTTGGCGCCTTCCTGACACAGGGTGTTCATCGCACCCACCACGCCCATCTTGGCGGAGCCGTAGTTGGTCTGGCCAAAGTTACCGTACAGGCCGCTGGAGGAGGTGGTCATGACAATGCGGCCATAGGCCTGGTCTCGCATGATGCCCCACACGGCCTTGGTGCAGTTGATAGAGCCCATCAGGTGAACATCCAGCACCGCCTGGAAATCCCCCAGTTCGCCCTTGGCAAAACTCTTGTCGCGCAGGATGCCGGCATTGTTTACCAGAATGTCTACCCGGCCCCACTGATCCATCGCCTGCTGGACCATGGCCTCGACCTCGTCGTATTTGGCCACGTTGGCGCCATTGGCGATGGCTTCACCGCCCAGCGCCTCGATTTCGGCAACCACTGCACGGGCCGCTTCGCTGGACCCGCCGGTGCCATCGGCGGCACCGCCCAGGTCATTGATGACGACCTTGGCACCGCGTTTGGCGAGCTCAATGGCATGGCTGCGGCCAAGTCCGCCCCCGGAACCGGTGACAATGGCGACTTTGCCTGCAAATGAAATAGTCATGACGTGCTCCTTGACTCAGTGAAACCGGTTAACCGGTGAAAACCATGGACAACCACTCGCACACCAGCGCCGGTGTTTCCTCGCCCTCAATCTCAACAGTGACGTTCTGCTTGATGAGGAAGCGATTGTCGTCCTTTTGCGTGATGTCGCCGATTTCCACGTGGGCGCGTACCCGCTTGCCCGCGCGAACCGGGGCCAGGAAGCGCACCTTGTCGAAGCCGTAGTTGACACCCATCACCACATTCTCGGGTGCAACACCGATGCCCGTGCACATCGGCACCAGGCAGGAAAGCGTCAGGAAACCATGGGCGATGGTGCCACCGAAGGGTGTATTTTTAGCCGCTTCTTCATCCACGTGGATGAACTGGTGGTCGTCCGTGCAGTCGGCGAACTGGTTGATGCGGTCCTGGGTGAGTTCGGTCCACTCACCCGGCTCAAACTTGTGCCCGACGAAACCCAGAAACTCTTCTTTCGGTACGACTTGTAAACCCATGGCTGGAAGTCCTCGTGGTTGCTTGCATAGCGGCCCACACATCCGCGACGAGGCGGGCGGGGGCCTTGAAAAACGGGGATTTGAACCTACAGTATGTTGCTTTCGCTTACAAGTATTGCCTGGCGGTTAGCGTCGCACCGGGCGCTTGGCAAGCTTGCGCTGCAGGGTGCGCCGGTGCATGCCCAGGGCCTTTGCGGTCGCACTGATGTTGCCTTCGTGACGGTCCAGCATGGTCTGGATGTACTCCCATTCCAGGCGATCCACGGACAGGGGTTCATCCGGTACCGGCACGTCCGGTTCCTGCCCGGCACCGGGCGCATCCTCTTCGAAGGCCTGCAGAACATCACTCACGGTGGCGGGTTTGCACAGGTAGTTCTCGGCACCCAGCTTGATCGCTTTCACCGCGGTGGCAATGCTTGAGTAGCCCGTCAGAATGACAATGCGCGCCTCCGGGCATGCCTGCCGGAATGCCGGCAGCGCCAACAGGCCGGAGCGCCCGGGCAGGTTCAGGTCCAGCAAAATCCGCTGGGGACGAAACACTGTCACCTGCGCCAGGCCCGTCTCGGCGTTTTCTGCAACCTGTACCTCCAGCCCCTGCCGCGCAAGCCCCCGGCGCATCGCGTCGCGGAAAGCCGGGTCATCGTCCACCACCAGCATGCGCAGCGTCATAGCGATGGCTGCCGGGGCAGCGTCAGCAACGCCCGTGCGCCGCCCTCGCTGCGGTTGGAAAGCTCAATACTGCCGCCATAGCGGTTGACCGTGGCGTGACTGATCATGAGGCCGAGGCCGAGACCGGCCTCGCCGGCGCGCACGATCGGTTTTCCCAGCCGGTCCATCAGCTCCAGCGGAATGCCGGGGCCCTGGTCATCAATCGCCACCGTGATCACCTGCGGCGTCCACTCGAGATGGATCTGAATACCGTGCGGACAGGCATTGGCCGCATTGTTCAACAGGTTCTCTATGGCCTGGTCGAGGGTAGGCTCCACCTGCAGCACCGGTGGCTCTCCGTCACTGGCCACGTTGAGGCTGGCCGTGGTATCAGGGCGGGATACCTGCCATCGCTCCAGTACGGCCGCCAGGTATTCTGTAACCGCCGTTTGGTAGGTGTGCTCCAGGTCCGTGAGCTGGGCGCGCCGGGACAGCTTCTCCAGAATGCTGCGGCAGCGTGACAGCTGCTGGCCCAGTTGTTCCAGATCCTGCTGCGGGTCTTCGTCGGGGCCCGCAGCCTTTAGTTCCTCCACCAGCAGGGTCATGGTTGCCAGCGGTGTACCCAGCTCGTGTGCCGTGCCCGCCGCCAGACTGGCAGCCGCCAGCAGCTGTTCATTGCGCAGCTTGTCCTCGCGACTGGCCGCGGATTTCGCCTGCTGCTCGCGCAGCACCGTTGCCATGCCCGATACAAACCAGGTAATCAGGGCGACAGACACCAGAAAATTCACCCACATTCCCGCGATATGAACGTTCAGCCCGCCCCCTGCTGCCGACATGCCGGCGTGCCCCATCGCCCCGTGATCCTCAGGTGCGAACAGCGGCAGCGGTACGTGCTGGTAAAGCAGCACGCTGTAGGCAAGCAGGGAGGCCAGCGCCAGGCTCCAGGTATACCCCCGGGGCAGCAGTGCGGCAGAAACAATAACCGGCAACAGGTAGTAGGTGACAAACGGATTGCTGCCGCCGCCGCTGAAGTACAACAGTGCTGTCAGTGCGAGACTGTCCACAGCGAGCTGGGCGAAGTACTCGGCGTCCGTAACCGGCCAGGGGCTGCGCAGGCGCAGGAAGCTGGCCACTGTCACCAACGCCAGCAGCAACAGCACCACGGTCATGCCCTGGCTGGTGATCGCGGCGACACCGCGCTCACGCACGTACGCCAGCAGGGCAAGCTGCGCGGCAATGAATACACAGCGAATAAACAGCAAGCTGCGCAGGTTGCGCAGCGAGGCGCTGTACCTGCTGGCGGTCACCTCCAGCCTGCGCTCAGCCGTCGCGGAAGGTGGCGCTAACCGCCTCCTGCTGGGCGTACTGACGCAACTCCTGGCGACCCACCACCATACGGTGGACGGCGTCCGGTCCGTCGGCGAGGCGCAGCGTCCGCTGGGACATGTACATGGCCGCCAGCGGCGTATCCTGGGATACCCCGGTGGCGCCAAACATCTGGATGGCCTCGTCCACGATGCGAATGGAGATGTTGGGCACGGCTGTCTTGATCATGGAGATCCATACCCGCGCCTCCTTCGGGTCCACATGGTCCATCATCCAGGCGGTTTTCAGGGTCAACAGCCGGGCCATTTCGATATCCATACGCGCATTGGCAATGATGTCGACATTCCCGCCCAGCTTCGCCAGCGGCTTGCCGAAGGCCGTGCGACTGAGAGCTCGCTCGCACATCAGCTGCAGCGCACGCTCGGCGGCGCCTATGGAACGCATGCAGTGGTGGATACGGCCGGGGCCAAGGCGTCCCTGGGATATCTCAAAGCCGCGGCCCGGGCCCAGGATGATGTTCTCTTTCGGGACCCGCACGTCCTTGAAGCGGATATGCATATGGCCGTGGGGGGCATCGTCCATGGAAAACACGTGCATCGGCCTTACCACCTCGACCCCAGGCGTATCCATGGGAACGAGTATCTGCGACTGCTGCAGGTGTTTGGCCGCCTCGGGATCTGTTTTGACCATGGTAATCATGACCTTGCAGCGCGGATCGCCGGCACCGCTGATGTAGTGCTTCTCGCCGTTGATCACCCACTCGTCACCGTCCAGCGTGGCCTCGGTGCAGATATTGGTGGCATCGGAGGATGCAACGCCCGGCTCGGTCATCGCAAAGGCCGAGCGGATCTCGCCGTTCAGCAGCGGCTCCAGCCACTGGGCTTTCTGCGCCTCGCTGCCATACTTCTCCAACACCTCCATGTTGCCGGTATCCGGTGCGGAACAGTTGAAGCACTCCGCCGCCAGGTGGGAGCGCCCCATCTCCTCGGCGAGGTATGCGTATTCAACGGTGCTCAGCCCGCAGCCCCGCTCGCCCTCGGTGAGGAAGAAGTTCCAAAGGCCCTGGGATTTGGCCTTGTGCTTGAGGGTTTCCAGAATTTCCGTCTGCCGTGGCGTCCACGCCCAGCGATCGCCGTTGCCTATTTCCGCCAGGTACTCTTCTTCAACAGGCATCACGTCTTCGTTGATGAACTTGCGCACCGCTTCCAGGATGGGCCGCACCCTGTCGCTGACGCCCAGGTCCATTTGTGCGCTGTCGGCGCTGTTCATCTCAATTGCGTTCATGGCTGACTCCATTGCTGCTGGTTGCACCGCGCACAGGACAGGGAT
>JAZBPS010000292.1:0-2567 GCA_036353375.1 Halieaceae bacterium
CATGGACGCGTGCTCGCCTGATTTCGCTTATTTGGACCGGGCTGGAAAATTTCAAGAGCAGCTGTTAAAAATTTTTTTGCTCTCTCGCCAAGGATAAGCAATGCGAAAGATGGGGCAGAGTGAGATTTCCCGCCATCTCCGCGCAGGAGGATCCAGTTTTTTTACTATGCGTGCGGGCTGGATTCCCGCCTGCGCGGGAATGACGAAGAAAAGCGCGGGAATGACAAGAAAGAGTGTGGGATTGGCCAGGAAAAGCGGGGGCGTCAGCTTTCGGGTGGCGGGTTTGTTGGCCGGTACGAACCGGCACTACGCTAATCTGAGCCGGTTTTGCCCATCATGTGGCCGAGCTTGCCGGCTTTGATTTCCAGGTACTTCTGGTTGTGCGGGTTGTGGGGCATGTTGATGGGCACGCGCTCTACCACGTCAAAGCCCTGCTCTTGCAACGCCTGTACCTTGCGCGGGTTGTTGGTCATCAGCCGTAGCTGGGTCACGCCCAGCTGGTCCAGCATGGGCTTGCAGATGGAGTAGTCCCGCAGGTCGGCACCAAAGCCCAGCGCCTCGTTGGCCTCCACGGTATCGGCGCCCTGGTCCTGCAGCTTGTAGGCGCGAATCTTGTTGATCAGCCCAATGCCGCGGCCCTCTTGCCGCAAGTACAGCAGCACCCCGCGGCCGGCGTTGGAGATTGCATCCATGGCCGCCTGCAATTGCTCGCCACAATCACACTTCAGGCTGGAGAACGCGTCACCCGTGAGGCACTCCGAGTGCACCCGCGCCAGCACCGGTTCGCCGCTGCCGACGTCACCCAGGGTCAGGGCCACGTGCTCCTTACCCGTTTCCGGGTCGTCGAAGCCGTGCAGGTCGAACGTGCCCCAGCGGGTGGGCAGTCGGGCTGTTTCAACGTAGCGTAGTGACAATTCGCGATACCGCCTTTTCGTTTGTGACACCAGTCTTACGACCGGGGCGCGGGATTGTACCACCGAACGGCGGGCTTTGAACTTCGGGTATGTGGGCTAGTACTTGCTGGTCAGCATAAGCACCCCATCCCGCTCCTGCATGTGCACATGCTCCAGGTAGGTAGTACCCAGCAGCACCATGTCAGGGTAGCCGCCTTCCAGGACGGAGGCCTGCACGCGGTCAATCTTAATGCCACCCACGTCCACGCTATCCAGTAACACAGACCAGGCGCTGACCTTGCCGGAGGCGGTGGTCACCGTACTCACCGGTGCATCCTCCGTGTCCACACCTAGGCGGCGGGCGGTAGCCGCGTTCATGGCCACGATATTGGCGCCGGTATCCACCAGCACCTGCAGGGCGCGCCCGTTGATGGTGGCCGTGGTGATGTACTGGCGGGCGCTGTTGCGGGGAATCATCACCTGCCGGGCCTTGGGCTGGGCGTAGTTGGTGCTGATGCGGGTGGATACACCCAGTGTCACCGTCTCGCCGTTAATCTCCGCCACCGCCGCTTTGGAATCCGCCGCCTTGAGGGTAATGCCATTCCAGCTCTGCCCTGCCCGCAGCAGCTTCTGCTGGCCGTCTTTTTTCAGCAGGGCGGCATCCTTGAACAGGCCCAGCACCTCCACGTCCGCCAGGGCGGCGGGCGCCGTGGTGGCCAGCAGGTAGACGAGCAGCAAGCGCCAAACCCGGGAATGAAGTGAATAACTGCAAATTCGCATGAAACGCAGTGTAGCCGAGGGGCGCAAGCGTGACCACGTTGCGCTGTGGCAGCGCGGGCCGGTGCTGGCCGTGCATAAGGCCGTGATCGGCGTGGTGGCTGGCCAGCCATTCTGCGGGGCAACGGACCGAGTCGTGGCGCTGCGCGAGCAAGGCACGGGCGGCTGCACCGGGTACTGTGATACCGTCAGCGGCAACACTCCTCACGACGTAAGGCATGCGTATGGCCGTACACATTCGACCCCTTGAGGCCCAGGATCACGCCCACTGGCTGCGGCTGTGGGCCATTTACCTTGACTACTACGAAACCGAGCTCGCCGACGAGGTCTCCGCCACCACCTGGCAGCGACTGCTGTCGGCAGACTATCCCCACATCAACGGGTTGATCGCCGTGGAGAACGGTACACCGGTTGGCATGGTCCACTTTGTGTTCCATGCCAGTACCTGGGAGGTAAGCGACGTCTGTTATCTGGAGGATCTGGTGGTGGAACCTGAGGCCCGGGGCAACAGCTACGGCCGGGCGCTGATTGAGGCGGTGTACGCCGCCGCGGATGCCGCGGGCTGCCCCGAGGTGTACTGGTTGACCCAGCATTTCAATGAAACGGGGCGAAGGCTGTATGACCGGGTGGGGGAACTGACGCCGTTTATTCGGTATGACAGGCCCGGCTGAAAAATGCGCAGAATTGATGAGAATCTAGGAAAAAAACAGGCGATCTCTCCGCCATACTGTACCTACATACAGTTATGGTGCAGTGCCCAGCGCTGCGGGGGTTAACAACAGTGCGGGGAACATCATCCGAAGAGGCCCTTAGCCTACTAGAATCTGGCGAGAGCATGTCCATGCGGTTTCTAAACCAGCGCGGCCACTTTGAAAATCGTCTGGCGCTCAACGAACG
>JAZBPS010000293.1:0-4806 GCA_036353375.1 Halieaceae bacterium
CCTGGGTCTCGGCGATCCCGGCCTCGACTACTACTCGGTGGTGACCTTCAACAGCATGAAGGAGCTGGGGGATAGCTGGGAGATGTACTACAACGGCGGCGGCTGGAAAGTCGGCGTAGCGACAGACGCCATCACCCAGTGCGACAGCCCCCGCGTCTACACCGTTAAATCCATACGCATGGGGCCGCAGGACTAGGTCCCGGCTTCACTGGCACCTGATCGAGGGCCCCGGTTTCGGGGCCCCAGCATGAGCGGTGCGCTCTACGGACTAGTGCTGCACCCATTGTGCATCCGACACCAGGCACATGCCCCCATAGCGCTTCAACTTGGGGCGCAGAGCTTCGGTGATTTTCTCGGCCTGTTCCTCATCACAGGCGATGAGGATGTAGCTGTTCTTCATGGCGTCGTTCAGCAGGTCGCCACTGCGGGCACCGCGATCTCCCGAGCCGATCACATCACGAATCACCGAGTAGGAGCTGATACCGATGTCCTCCAGTTCCTGCAGCACCATCCTGATGTCCAGGGAATCAATGATGATCTCAATGCGTTTAACAGGCTTCATGCATGCACCCATCTGAGAACGGCCAGGTATAGCGGCAGGCCGACAACAATATTGAACGGAAAGGTCACCGCCAACGACAGCGTGACGTAGAGGCTGGCGTTGGCCTGCGGGATCGATAGCCGCATGGCTGCCGGCACCGCGATGTAAGAGGCGCTCGCGCACAGGACCGTGAACAACAGCGCGTCACCGAGGCCGAGTCCCAGCACCAGAGTTATGGCCACACCAGCGGCGGCATTGACCAGCGGCACCACCACGGCGAACAGCACCAGCCCGATACCTGCTTCGCGCAGGGCGGCCAGGCGTCGGCCGGCGATCAGCCCCATGTCCAGCAGGAACAGCGTCAGCACACCCTTGAAGAGGTCGTCTGTAAACGGCGCAAGGCTCGCGGCATGGGCATCGGTGGTGACCAGGCCGATGAGCAGGCTGCCCAGGATCAGGAACACGGAGCCGTTGAAGCAGGCTTCACGCAGCACCCGGGACCATGCGAAATCATCGCCCTCGACATCCTGCCCCGCGGCCACGTAGCGATACAGGACCAGGCCGACGATGATGGCTGGAGACTCCATCAGCGCCATCGCGGCGACCAGGTAGCCGCTGCTGGGAATCTCCAGGGTCTGCAGAAAGCCCACTGCGGTGATGAAGGTAACGGCGCTGATCGAACCGTAGGTAGCCGCTATTGCCGCGGCATCGTGCGCGGGAACGAAGCGGCGCAGCACAAAAAACGTGTAGATCGGCACCAGCGCCGACATCAGCACCGCTGACAGGAGGGTCGCGGCAATCTCCGTGCCGAAGCTGCTGTGGGAAAGCTCGACACCGCCCTTGAAGCCGATCGCCAACAGCAGGTACAGCGACATCAGCTTGGATATGCACTGGGGTATCTCCAGGTCCGAGCGCGCCAGCACCGCCAGGATGCCGAGGAAGAAGAACAGCACCGCGGGGTTCAACACGGTGGAAGCGAGGAGTTCAGGATTCAAGCGACTGGTCCGTCCATGGACCCGAGTATAGGTAGGGAGCCGGAATCCGACCAACCCTCAACGGGACAGAGCTGCCCCGCCGGCCCCCCGGCGAGGCAGTTCAACATCGTGACTCAGGCGATGCTGGACTCGGGCGCAGGCTCGAGTCGACGGCCGATCGATGGGATCAGGGCCGGGACCTTGCGCTTGTATTGCGCGTATTCGGGGTGTGCCCTCTCCAGGTCGCGCTCTTCCAGCTTGATGCCCACCAGGATGTAGCCGGTAACGCCCAGTGCGAGCAGCACGTGGGTCACCGTCATGACCGGGGTAAACCAGAAGATGCCCAACCAGCCCACATAAATCGGGTGGCGCACGATCCGGTACAGGGTGGGCGTCACGAACTTCAGCTCGTGGTTCTCCTGCTGCCGGTAAGACAGCCACACCTGGCGCAGGCCGAAAAGGTCGAAGTGATTGATCAGGAAAGTGGCATGGAGCAGCAGCGCCCAGCTACCCAGGTACAACCCGTGCAGTGCAAAGCTTGCCCATTCGCTCTCCACCGCCCACACGACACCGCCCAGCGGCGCCCAGTAGTACATCAGGGCAGCCATGGCGATGGTCGAGAACAGCACATAGGTGCTGCGCTCGGCGGCCTCGGGAATATAGCGTGTCAGCCAGCGCTTGAAGGCCGGCCGGGCCATACCGCTGTGCTGCACCGCGAACAGGGCCAGCAGGCCGAGGTTGACCAGCAGCGCCGACCCCAGCGCCATGGTTGGCTCCGAGTCGATAGACCGCGGCACCCACAGGTTGCCGACAAATCCGATCGAGTAGAGAAAAGTGACAAAAAACAGCAGGTAACTGACCACGCCGTACAGCAGTATCAGACTACGTTTCATTAGAGACTCCCATAAGTGTTTGATTAATATCGCCTTTCGGCATGGGAGCGATTATTGGGCAGGCGCCCGGGGAAGTCCTGACCGGGGCCCAACCATTCCCTGACTTTTGCGTGACCAGCGGCAAACAGCCGCTCAGAACTGCTCGGGCGGGGCCGGTAGTCCCACATTTTTCGCCATTTCCGCAAAACGGGGGTCCGCATAGAGGTTGGCGAGATTGAGGCTGGAGAAAAGCTCTGTGAGGCCCGGGTCGCCCTGCTCATAGGCCCGATTGAGCCAGGCAAAGGCCTCATCCACCTCTTTCCACTGGGCATACACTTCCGCGATCTGGAACGCCGCCCCCTCGGCATCGGTATCGATCAGTTCCTGTAGTGCCAGCTCGGCCTGGCCAGTGCGGCCGAGGCGCTGCAGCGCAATGGCGCTGAGGGAGAGCCGCAGGTAGTCCAGCTCCTCCAGCGCGCTCCACTCGAGGGCGTCACTGTTGCTGCCGTTGAGGATGTGCCAGTTGGTTTCCAGCCAGGGAAGCTCCACGCTGGCCGGGTGGCGGCGCTTATAGTCATCCAGCGCCGTCCGGGCCGCCGGCAGATCGCCGGCACGCATCAGGCGCAGGGCCAGAGAGGCTGCTGCGTTGGTGCTCAACGGGTTAAGATCCAGGGCTATTTCCGCCTCCCTGACTGCTTCACCATCCCTGCCCGCCTTGGCGAGAAAGCGGCTGTAGGCCGAGTGGGCAGAGGCACCGCCAGGATTGATTTCCATGGCCTTTCGATAGGAGTCGGCGGCATCGTCAAAATTCCAGAAATGCCGGTGCTGGATCTCCCCAATCTGTACCCAGGCCTCGGCAAGCGAAGGGTCTATGCCAAGCGCCTTCCTTGAGAGAATCAGCGCCTCCGAGAACGCGCTCTCGCGGGGCAGCTCCCCGGTCACGGCCTGCAGGCGGATCGCATCTGCCAGTGCCACCATGGCTTCAGCGTAATCCGGGCGCAGCTCCAGCGCCCGACGCAACACTTCTACCGCCCGGTCGATATCCTGCCCCACGCCGCGCTTGCGCAGGGCCTGGCCACGCAGCAGCAGCCGGTAGGCCTCGGAATCATCTGAACTGACCAGTGCCGGTGCCGCGGCAGCGGGCAGGCTCAGGCTGCCGGCCAGTACGCTTGAGAGCTGCTGCACCGTGGCCCGGGCAATGTCATCGTGCAGGGTAAAAACATCGTCGAACTCGCGGCTGAATATCTGTGACCAGAGCTGCGCGCCATCGGCCACGCGAATCAACCTGGCGCTGATGCGCAACTGATCGTCCACGCGCTGCACGCCGCCCTGCACCAGGTGCCCCACCCGCAGTTGTTGGCCGATCGTGGCAATGCCGGTTTCGGTCTCCCGGTAGCTGAACGCCGACCCGGTGGCAATCACCCGCAGTCCCCGCACCCGGGTCAGGGAGTTGGTAATGGTTTCCGTCAGGCCGTCACTGAAATAGGCAAAGTCGGGGTCGCCCGAGAGGTTGGCAAAGGGCAGCACGGCCAGCGATGCACTGTCGTACGTCGCAGGCGGTGCTTCAGTTACCGGGCGCTCCCCCTGAAACAGCCAGGCACCCACGGCAAGCGCTAACAGTGCAATGAGCGCGGTTTCTCGCTTTACGCTCAATTGCGCGGGCGCCTGCACCGCGGCACCGGGGCCTGCCACCGTCACTTCGTGGCTGAACTGGTAGCCCTTGCGAGACACAGTCCGGATAACATCTTCGTCAAAGCCGTGCTGCCGGAACAGGTCTCGAGCGCGTTTGATGGACTGGGTCAGGGAGGCCTCGCTGACCACCACCGAGGGCCAGATGGCGTCAAAAAGTTCATCCTTGCTCACGACCCGTTCGCGGCAACGCATGAGGTAGACGATAAGGTCAAAGACCTTGGGCTGGACGTCAGCAAGGCTTCCGGCAAAGCTGATCTGGCGGGTCGCGGTATCGACGCGCGCACTGCCAACGGAATACACCGCACCATCGCCCTCCCCGGCCCCGTCGCTACCGGTGGTGCTATCTCGATGTTCCCGATAGCCCACTACCGCCACCAGCACCGGCGCCAGTGCCAGCATGCTCAGCAGCAGCAATTTGTGGACACCCGCGCTGGCCGTGCCCGCCGCCAGCCACAGCAATGCAGCGCAGCCAATCACATAGATCAGCAGGGCACTGACGGTACCCGGGATTGTCTGGCGGCGGCTCACTAGGCGATGGTTACCCTCTGCTTTCAGCCAAGGGTACTTTCATTGTGGAGCCCAGGGAAAGGGTGGCGCCAGCTGAGCGGCAGCCGGAGCTGCCATTCGCATGGCCCGAAGCGACAGTTACCAGACCCTGGGCACGAGGCCTTTTGGCAGGTATAGCGGGTGGGCCGGCTGGCCCGAACGGTTCATCTTCAGGTAGTAG
>JAZBPS010000294.1:0-2186 GCA_036353375.1 Halieaceae bacterium
ACGCCACCCTGCATCGCATGATGAATTTCATGGTGGCGCAGGAAGTACCGGAAGACTACGTGCCCATGATGTTCGAGGAGATGGAACTCGACGGCCAGGACCATCGCAGCGCCGCGCTGGGCGATGACGTGCCGGCGGAGCGCCGCGAGAACCACAAAGTCGTGGTGATCGGCGGCGGCATGTCGGGCGTGCTGGCCGCCGTACGACTGCAGGAGGCTGGCTTACCCTTCGTGGTGATCGAAAAGAACCGGTCCGTGGGCGGCACCTGGTTTGAAAACCGCTATCCGGGCGCCAGGGTGGATGTGAGCAACCACCTCTACTGCTACTCCTTTGAGCCTGCCCACCACTGGACACAGTATTTTGCTCAGCAGCCTGAACTGCAGAAGTATTTCGAAGACGTGGTTGAGCGCCGCGGCCTGGGAGAGCATTTCCGCCTGGAGACGGAAGTCGTTAGCGCCGACTACGACGCGTCGACCTGCCTCTGGAATGTGCGTATCCGCGGGGCGGATGGCCGTGAAGAAACCCTGGAAGCCAACTCGGTGATCAGCGCCGTGGGCCAGCTCAATGTGCCCAAGCTACCCGACGTGCCCGGGCTGCAGCGCTTTCAGGGCCAGTCCTGCCACTCCGCCCAGTGGGATGACGCTATCGACGTGAGCGGCAAGCGGGTCATCGTGGTCGGCGCCGGCGCCAGCGCCTTCCAGATTGTGCCGACCATCGCCAACGAAGTGAGTGAGCTGACGGTATTTCAGCGCGTTGCGCCCTGGATGTTCGAAAATCCGATTTACCACGACGAAGTACCCGAAGGCATGAAGTGGTGCCTGCAGCACCTGCCCTTCTATCGGGAGTGGTTCCGCTTCCTGTTGTTGTGGCCGGCCTGCGACGGGGCCTACGACAGCGTGAAGGTCGACCCGAACTGGCCGCATCAGGACCGCTCTGTTAACGAGATGAACGACTTCGTCTACACCATGTTCGCCGACTATATCCGCGGCCAGGTGGGTGACGACGAAGCACTTCTGGAAAAGGTGATCCCGGACTACCCGCCTATGGGTAGACGCACGCTGCAGGACAACGGCAGCTGGCTGGCAGCGCTGAAACAGCCCCACGTGCATCTGCAAAAGCAGGGAATACGCGAGGTGACGGCCACCGGCGTGATCGCCGAGGACGGTACCGCCATTGATGCCGACATCATCATCTACGCTACCGGCTTCAAGGTTGACCGCCTGATGCCGATGCCCGTCCACGGTGCTGAGGGGCAGGAGCTGTCTGCGAGCTGGGGCGATGACCCGGCCGCGTATCTTGGCGTCACGGTCGCGGGTTTCCCCAACTTCTACTGCATGTTCGGCCCCGGTACCAACCTCGCCTTTGGCGGCAGCCTGGTGTTCAACGGCGAGTGCCAGGCCCGATACATCATGGCGTGCATCAAGTTACTGTTGCAGTCTGGGCACCGTGCCCTGGTTCTTCGCGAGCAGACTTTCAACGACTACAAGCGGCGCTTCCGCGAGACACATGCGCAGCTGATCTGGGAGCACCCTGCAGTAAAGAGCTATTACCAGAATGCCGAGGGCAAGGTGACACTGCTCTGGCCCTGGAAAATCATCGACATGTGGCGCTGGACCCAGCAAGCGGACCCCGCCGACTACGCGTTTATCTAGGGAATCGCCGTGGACGGCGGCTATACCGCTGGACACTCTCACGGCATCTTGGAACTGATGGGCCTGGTGTAGCGCCACTAGTCTACCGCGACACTTTTCTCCTTGAAGCGACCCAACCCCCGAGGGCTGTAAAGCACCCGTTGGACCCTGGCAAAGCTGTGCTGGGGTTCTGCCAGGTACACGTTTTCCTTGCCCATGAGCGCGAACGCGCTGCGGTGAACCTTCGGATTCCTGCGGGTCGGTTTGTCGTCTTTCTGCACGACTACCTGGCGCGGGTCGTGCTTGATGCCGTCACCGTGGTAATGAATATTGACCGGGCCTGCTTCATCGACGTGAGTGAGCGCCTTGAACGCGACCGGCTCAAACCGCACAGGGTGGTCCGTGAAGTGTGCACTCAGTCGATCAAGCATGTAACGCAGCGGGAAGGCGGCCAGCTCCCGGTGGCGGTAACCGCCGCCAATATCCGCGTGCACCCCAGGAAACCAGACCTCGTCGATGTGAGGGGCTTCGTTGCACAGGGTTGGAACAAACGGC
>JAZBPS010000006.1:0-6435 GCA_036353375.1 Halieaceae bacterium
CCACGCCCATGGCCGCCAGCGCCCAGGGCAGCGTATTCCCCGCGTCGGCAGCGGCAAAGGCGAGATCGGCGATCGGTGCGAGGTTATCCGCCAGCAACACTTTCTTGGCCAGTCCCATGGCGAACAGGGATAAACCCAGCTGATAATCCAGCAACCGATCACGCGGGTCGGCTGCCTGCCGAAACTGCGGCATCATCTCGGCGTGATGCACGATAGGCCCGGCAATCAACTGCGGGAAGAAGGTCACAAACAGCAGGTACTCGGTAATCCCCACCGGGGCCACCTTGCCCTGTCGTGCATCTGCCAGTAAGGCGATCTGCTGGAAGGTAAAGAACGAGATGGCCAGGGGCAGCACGATGTCTGGCGACGGCAGCGACAGGTCCAGGGCAAGGTTTACCGTGTCCAGCAACAGGCCGGTGTACTTGAAATACCCCAATAGTCCCAGGTTTACCGCTACACCCAGCAGCAGCCAGCGGCGTGCGCCGCGACCGACACTGGCAACATCGCGCCAGATGCGCCGGGCCAGCAGGTAGTTGACGCCCACCGATCCCAGCAACAACAACAGGTACACGGGATTCCACACGCCGTAGAACAACAGCGAACACAGCGCCAGCGCGGACAGGGTCGCCTGCAGGCTGCCACGGCGCGCCAGCCGGGTATACAGCAACAGCACCAGGGGCAGGAAAAGCAGGAAGGCAAATGAGTTGAAAAGCATGTGGCGGCGCGACTGACTATCCCGGGAGCGCTACTCGCGCAGCGCCAAGGAGATCTATAATACCGCCTGCACTTCAAGCAGAGCGAGCCCGCCGTGATTACAGATTCCGCCGTCTATTCCGACGAAGTCACCATCGAAGCACCGGTTGAGCTGGTGTGGGACATCCTCATCGATTTCGAGAACTACGGTCAGTGGAACAGTTTCTGCCCGCAAGCAACCTGCGAGTCCCTCACCCTCGGCACCCCGATCGATATGCGCGTGGATATGGGCCAGGGACTGTTTCAGCAAGTGGAATACATCAGCCGGGTTGAGCCCCTGTCCTGCCTGGGCTGGGCCATGGAAAACAAGCCCGAGGACCCGGTGCACGCCGAACGCCTGCAGCACCTGAAGCGCCTGGATGACCAGCGCTGCACCTACATCAGCATGGACCAGTTTGGCGGCCCGGGCATGAAGGAGATGATGGATGGCGCTGCGGCCGCGGTTGAGGAAGGCTTCAACCGCTGTGCGCAGGACCTGAAGCGCCATGCCGAGGCCCTGCACAAGGGAATTCAGTAAGTTGCACCAGTGCGGCGCATTTGCAGCGCCGCGTTGAAGCACACGCTGTGCGGGTCTAGTCTTCCGCTGTGTATTTTGACTTTGACTACTGGTGGCGCGTGGTGCGCCACGTCTGGGGGCTGAAAGACTGGCCGGGGCGGCCGCGCATGTTGCTGCGCTTGCTGCTGTGGATTCCACTGTGCTGCCTGTTCAACAGCCTGTGCTTCCTGCTCGACTATGTGCTGTTCCTGCGCCTGCGGTCGCTGCCGGTGGAGAAACCCATCTTCGTCATCGGCCACGCCCGCAGCGGCACCACCCTGATGCATCGCCTGCTCAGCGGTGACAGCGAGCGCTTCAGCTACTTCCTGTACTGGGAGATGTTCTTCCCCTCACTGATCCAGAAAAAAACAATCCGCGCCCTGGGCGCACTGGACCGCCGGTTTCTGGACAGTGCCATCTTCAAACGCCTTAAGGCCTGGGACGACAAAACCTTCGGTCCCTACCGGCATATGCACCACATGAGCCTGTGGAACGCCGAGGAAGACTGCTTCGCCATGTCGGCAGCCTTTGTGAGCCAGCAGTGGGCGCTGGACGTGCCCATGATGGACAAGATCGACTTCTTCCACCTGGACCGCATGCCGGAAAAGCGACGACGCTGGATGCATCACTACCGCGAGCTGGTAAAACGCCAGCTGCTGCTCAATGGCGGCGACCGTATACACCTGTCCAAGAACCCCATGATGAGCGGCTGGGTGGAAAGTCTGCTGGATGTATTTCCGGATGCGCGCTTCATCGTAATGATGCGCGACCCCGCCGAGTGCATGCCCAGCTGCCTGAAGCTGGTGCAGGGCACCTGGAAAGGCAAAGGCTGGTCAGAGGCCGCTTACGAGCCCTCGCTGCAAGTACTGACCGAGATCGCGTTTGAACACTTCACCCATCCACGCGAAATACTGGCGAAGCACCCGGACACGCCCCACATCGTGGTGGACTATCGCGAACTGACCCGGGACCCGGCCACGGCGGTGCGCGACATTTATACACGCTTCGATATGCCCGTCAGCGCCGACTACGCCGCCTGGCTGGCTGCCCAGGGCGAGAAAGCCCGCAAACACCAGAGCCAGTTCGAGTACAGCCTGGGTGAGTTCCGCCTGAGCCGGGACGTGATGCAAGCCAGGCTCGCAGATTTTTATGCCCAGTATCAGTGGCCGACGGCCAATACAGAGGAGCAATCCCATGCCTGAACTGACCGGACGCGTTGCCCTTGTCACCGGCGCCAGCCGCGGCATCGGCCGCGCCATTGCCAAACGCTTCGCCGCCGAAGGCGCCGCCGTGGTGCTGTGCGCCTCGCGTATGGGTGCCCACGGCCAGCTGCAGGGGACGCTGGAAGACGCCACCGCCGAGATCAACGAGGCGGGTGGCAAGGCCGCGGCCATCGCCTGTGACCTGTCCGACCGCAGCGCCCGCGCGGACCTGATTGCCCGGGCCAGCGAGCCCTTCGGTGCCATCGACGTGCTGGTGAATAACGCCGCCAGAGGTGATTTCAACTTTCCCAGCGCGGCCAGCACGGAAGACCGTGACAAGATGTTCGACCTGAACGTGAATGTGCCGGTGGAGCTGTTGCAGCAGGCCCTGCCGGGCATGCGCGAGAAAGGCGCGGGCTGGTGTCTCAATATCAGTAGCCGCACGGCGGAGCAGCCCGAACCGCCCTACCCCGACTCCAAAGCTGCCGCACTGGTGATAGGGGCCTACGGCGCCTCGAAAGCGGCACTCAACCGCTACACCCAGGCGCTGGCGGATGAGCTCTGTGACCAGAACATTTTCGTGAACGCCATGGCGCCCAACAACATCGTGCTGACCAGCGTGTCCGAGGATGTGCGGGCTATCGCCCGGCGCCGGCCTGACATGGTGGAGCCTGTCGAGATGATGGCGGAAGCGGCCCTGGCCCTGTGTACCGGCAGCCATGTGGGCCGGGTGGTTTACAGCCGCAACATCGTTCACGAACTGGGACGGCCGGTGAAAAGCCTGGATGCGACACAGGTGATCGGCGATGCCCTGATGCCCGCGGAGATAGACTGATATGAGCGAATTCACAGAACGTTATGGCCCCTGGGCCCTGATTGCCGGCGGCGCCCAGGGCATCGGTGAAGCCTATGCCCGCTATGTGGCAGCCAAAGGGGTGAACCTGGTGCTGCTGGACATGGCGGCGGAGCCCCTGCAAGCCCTGTGTGCCGAGCTGACCAGCAACCACGGTGTCGACTGCCTCGGTGTGACCCTGGACCTGGCCGCGCCGGACATGCTGGATCAGGTGATTGCGGCGGTGGGCGAACGCGAGATCGGGCTGGTGATCTACAACGCGGCAATTGCCGACGTGGGTCCGTTTTACAAACCGGACAGCGGCCTGGCCTACGAGCAGGCAAAGATCGCCGTCAACGTCACCGGCCCGCTACTGCTCACCTACCACTTTGCACGGCCTATGCTGAGCCGTGGTCACGGCGGCGTACTGTTGATGTCATCCGGCGCGGGACTTAACGGCGCGCCCTACCACGCCAACTACTCGGGCACCAAGGCCTACGCCATTGCCCTGGCGGAATCGCTGTACGAGGAATTCAAGCCCTACGGTGTGGACGTGATGGCCTGCATTGCCGGCATGACCCTGTCGACCGCAGCAAAAGGCTATCAGCACCTGGATACGTCAGGCTTCCAGACCCCGACCGATCTCGTGGAAGAAACCATGGCGGCCTTCGGGCAGGGGCCCAGCTTTATCGCCGGCGAGGCCCACCGCCAGGGCCGCGAGCACCTCGATCAATTGCCCCGGGCACAGCGCATCGCGTTTGTCGGGCAGTACGCCACCGAGAGCTTCATGGACGGCACACCGCATCCCCAGAACCTCGACCCCGAGGCGTCAAAGCTTTAGCACGTCGCAGCTCAGCGGTCGGGCAGGTAGCGCCGCAAGTCGGTCACCGTCTTGTCGCCGTCACCGTCTACCAGGATACCCGTCATGCCCAGCGCCTCTGCGGCGCTGACATTACCGGCGAAATCATCCAGGAAAAGTGCCTGCTCGGCGGGCACCGACGCCAGCGACAGCGCGTGCTCGAAGATTGCGGGATTGGGCTTGCGCATGCCCACCTCGCTGCTGTCCACGACGAAATCGAACAGTGATTCAACGGGCAACATGCCCCGCCAGTGCTCGCGAAACTCCACCACATTGTTGGTGATGATGCCGGTGGTATAGCCCGCCGGGCGCAGGCCCGCCACGTAGTCCACCAGAGTCTGGCGCAGGCCGCCGCCGTTGGCGGACATGGCCATGAACACCTCCCAGATATCCACTTTGAGGCCTTGGGCCTGTCCGAGGGCCATAATGGCATCGCGCGCCGCTTCCAGCGCCATCTCGCCCCGCTCAACCCGGTGCCAGGGATGGTCACCGTCATCGGCGTAACCGCCGAAGACAATCTGGTGCACCTGTTCTTCGGTGGCACCGATGGTGTCGGCGTAGTCGGTGAACGCGTGAAAGGGTGAGTCGGTAAACACCCCGCCGAAGTCAAACAGAACTGCTTTGTATTCCTGTGCCATCGCTACACCGCCGTTGCCAGGGGCTCTTCCAGTCGTGTGACGCAGCCGCTGTTGCCGTCCAGCCTGACCCAGTCACCGGTCTTGAGCGCCCGGGTGCCCTGGCGCGTGTTCACCACACAGGGCAGCCCGTATTCCCGCGCAATTACCGCACCGTGGGACACAGAACTGCCGAGGTCCGTCACCAGGCCGCCGATCAGGCTGAAGTACGGGGTCCAGCCGATGTCCGTGATGGGCGTGACCAGGATTTCGCCGGCCTCCAGGGCGGCGGCCTCGGCGAGGGTGTGCGCCACCCGCACGCGCCCTTCCGCAACCCCGCGGGAAGCGGGACGACCCCACAGGTTGCCGTCGTCCAGGGCGGCGGCCTGCACTTCCAGGGGTTGCGGCAGGCCCACCGATATCTCGGGAAACTCGAACTGCTGCTGGAACGCCAGCGCATCCCGGCGCGATTGGGCCAGAGTCACCGCCTGCGGGGTGGGTTCGGCAACAAAACCTGCCAGCTCCCCGAAACTGAAGAAACACAGCAAGTCGGCATCCGGCAGCTTGTCCTCGGCCACCAGCAGTTCACCCAGGTGTCGGAACGCGCTCTTGAAGTGATAGGCCACCTCTACCAATTGCGATTTTGTATGTTCCCGTCGGCGTATCGCATTGTGGGCCTTGGGCAGGATCCAGCGTAAACCCTGGGACAGGGTGTCCCAGTTGATCGCCTGCTCCTGCAGGCTGTGCTGTGATCCCGCCTGCAGCCGCCCCTGCACCGCCGCCTGCATGCTTTGTATCAGCGGCGTCAGGTCGTCCCGCCAGGCCGGGTCGCGCATACACAGTTCGCGGTAACCGCGGTGACCGTGGCGGGCGAGGAAGGTCTCGAAACGTGGCGCGAGCTCGGCGTCACCGCGCAGCCAGGCCACCGCGTCCGCGACGGCGGCAGACCTGAACGTCGCCGCATCGGCATGGGCCGCAACCGCATCCAGCAGGGCATCCAGTTCCTCCAGCATCAGTGCGCTTTCCACGTCGGTGGCCCCGGCCAGCAGGCGCACCGCCTCGGCCTGCTCTTCCACGCTGCTGTCGTAGCCGCCGCCGGACACCATGCTCTCGACAATGGCACTGAGAAACCCTGACAGGGCCGAGGACTGGATATGCACTGCCATACAGCGCTCAAAGAAAGCGGCCTTGTGCGCAATCTCCCGCCACATGCCGGCACTGTCTTCGTAGCGGGCGATACTGAAGCGCGCCAGGTCGTCACCGAACTGCTCCACCACCTTCGGCGCGCCCAGGCAGTAACGTAATAACTTGCCGGTATTGAACAGCCGCTGCCAGAACGGCATGGGTGGCAGCTCCTTGAGCTCCGGCACCAATCGGCCGCACAGCGTCTGGGCAGACTGCTCGGCGCTGGAGCCCAGCGTGCCCGCGGCCATATAGAGACTGCCGGTCATGTTCAGCAGCAGATGGCCATAGGCCGCCGCCGTTAACTGCCACTCGGGCTGGATGCGCTTGCGCACGCCCACGGCCACCTGCATATGCTGCAGGCCGTAGTCGATGCCCCAGCCGGTGAAGGACAGGGTGAGCGGACACACCGCACCCGGCATCATCTCGCTGACGTTGCTGATGGTCAGCACATCGTC